>CAXTPM010000354.1:0-5945 GCA_964245865.1 uncultured Fimbriiglobus sp.
TGAGCCGCGCGGGGTTGAACGGCAAGTCGTTCATTCCCCTCCTCAGCAGTGTGGCGTGTGCCGTCCCCGGCATCATGGCCACGCGCGTCATCGAGAACCGGCGCGACCGCCTCGCCACCATCGCGGTGGCGCCGCTGATGACCTGCTCGGCCCGGCTGCCAGTGTACGCGTTCTTCATCGCGGCGTTCCTGCAGGAAAATCGGCCGTGGTGGGTGCCGGGGGCGGCGCTGTTCGGCATGTACCTGATCGGCTTCGTCGCCGCGCCGGTGGTGGCCCTGCTGCTGAAGCGCAGCGCCCTGCGCGGGCCGACGCCGCTCTTCGTGATGGAGTTGCCGGCGTACAAGCGGCCGAACCTGCGCACGGTGCTGTACCGGATGCGCGACGCGGGCTCGGCGTTCCTGCGCCGCGCGGGCACGCTCATTCTCGCCACGATGATCCTGATTTGGGCCTGCCTGTACTTCCCGACGCCGGCCGCCAACGGGTGGGGCTACCCCGAGCGACTCGGGGCCATCGAAGGCAAACTCGAAGAGGCCGATCTGTCGCCGGACATCAAGGAATCGCTCGAAACCGAGCGCAATCAGCTAGTCGGCGCCTGGAAGCGCGGCAGCTTCTTGGGCCAGGCCGGCCAGGCGATCGAGCCGGCGGTGCGGCCGCTGGGCTGGGACTGGCGCATCGGTATGGCGGCACTCGCCAGTTTCCCGGCGCGCGAGGTGTTCGTCGGCACCTACAGCCTCGTGTACGACCTCGGCGAAGTCGGCGCGGCCGCGGAGGGCGACAAGGACTCCGACAACGGCAAGAGCCTCTCGAACGCGGTGAAGCGCGACTGGGAGTCCGACCCGGTGCGGGGCAAGTACGCCACCAGCGTGGCGCTCTCGGTGATGGTGTTCATCGCCCTCTGCTGCCAGTGCGCCAGTACGCTGGCGGTGATCAAGCGCGAGACCGGGGGGTACGCCTGGCCGGCGTTCACGTTCGCCTACATGACCACGCTGGCGTATGTCGGGGCGCTCGTGACGTTCCAGGTGGGGCGACTGGTGCAGGACGCGGTGGGGTAGGGTCGGGCATCGCGCGAAGGCCCGCCGCCACCGACGGCGTGGCTCTCTGCCCGAACGCAACGGGGGGCAAATCGTGCAAGAGTTCCCGTTCACTGACGCGGAGTGGGATCCCATCGGGGACTTGGCCGGGGCGATCCCGCACGCCCGTTACACGGACGGCGACGAGGCACTCGCGGACTCGCTCCGCGTCCATATGCTCGACCTGTTGGCCGCACTGCGGGCGCGGCATGGCGACCACCCCGTGCTGCTCGAAACGATCGCCGACTACACCGAGGATGCCGCCGAGCAGGTTTCGCTGTACCGGCGCGCGCTCGAACTCGCCGAGGTGCACGGGCTGCGGACGCTGAGCATCCGGCTCGCGCTCGCCGGGGTTCTGGTCCACGAACTCGGCGACTCGGCGGCGGCGCTGGGAGTGCTGGACGAGTGCGGGGCCGACGCGCCCGGTGGGTCCAAGGACGAGAGAAGTCAGTGGGCATCGCTTCTGACAGATGCTGCCATCGAAGCGGAGCCAGCCGAGCGCGTCGCGCTATTCCGGCGAGCGGCCGAGATCGCCACCGCGCACGGCCAGTCGGCCTTCTACATCCGGCTTCTGCTCGTCCGGTTTTGGCTGGACGAGGGGCAGACCGACGCGGCGCGGGCGGAACTGAGCGCGTGCGCGGAAGCCATGCCCGGCGCCGCCGAGGACGACCGGGCCTTCTGGGCGCAACTCTGCGAGGAGGTAGACTTTCGCCCGGAAACACCTACTTGAAGATCGCTTAAGGGGATTCGCCATGCAGGAACTCGCCGCGTTCGCGCTCGTCGCCCTCAGCCTCGCCTACTGGGCGCGGAGTCTTTTGCGCCCCGCCGCCGGGGGCTGCGCGAGCGGCTGCGGCGCCTGCCCGAGTGCGAAGACCGCGGCGCCGGTCGCCAAGTCGGCGACCGAAGCGGGGCGCATTTCACTGCTTTAACAATGGCGCGGCGAACTCCAGCCGCGCGGCGACGCGCACCCGGTTCGGGCCGGGCGTCACGGTCAGGTCGAGCCGGGCGAACGCGCTGAGCACGTCGAGCCAAGTCTGAACCTCGTCCGACTTCGCCGGGCGCTGGGCGAGGAACTCGCGTAGCCCCGCCACTTTCACCACGAGCTTGAACGCCTCGGCCGGGGCCGGGGCGGTCGCGGTGAGGGCGGTGGCCAGTCGCCCGGCGTCGGTCGCGGCGGCGAAGCGCGTGCGGCCGGCGGCGTAGTGGACCTCCGGCGCGGCCCCCGTCGGGGCGCCGCTCACCCGGCGCGCCTGCGTGGCGGGGTCGGCGCGCCACTCGAGTTGGGCGTCGTGGCTGCGGTTGAAGTCGTAGCGCCACAACTGCGCGAGCGTATCGACCCCGGCGAGTACCGCCGTCGGTAGGCTTGGGTCGGCGAGTTCGACTACCAGCGAAAGCGCGGGCCAGGGACTCGCACCGGGGGGCGTCTCAGCGGCGAGCGCCCAAGTCGGCCCGGCGCCGGCGAGGAGCGCGTCGATGTTGCCCTTGCCGATCGCGGGGCCGAGGGCGTCGCGCACCGCCTTGCGCAGCTCGCCGCGCTGCGCCGGGGCGAGCAGCGACTCGGCGGCGTCGAGCCAGAGTTTGGGCGTGAGGCGCACGCTGAGTGACAGCCACGCCGACTGCGGGGCGGGGGGGGCGGTTGACGGGGCGGGGTCGCCGGCCAGCGCGGCGAACTCCGGCGGCAGCACCGCGGCGCGCAGCCGGACATCCAGCGTGGCCGTCGCGGCGTCGGCGAGTTCGACGCGCAATTCCGCCGCGTCGAGGGCGCCCCAGACGCGGGCGAACTGGGCCAGGAACGCCGCCTCGGCGTCGTCTTTCGGCTTGGCCGATCGCGCCGCGAGGGCCGCGTCGAACGCCCTGGGCGTCAGGCGGAACTCGGCCTGCGCGCCGCCGGGCTGGCCGGGCGGGGGCGGGGCGTCGAGGGCGGATTCCGCGGCGGCGCGGTCGAGGCTCCAGACGAAGTGCGTGGCGGTGAGCGCGTAATACTCGCTCCGCCCGGCGGGCTTGGCGCGCTCGGTCAGTTTGCGGCCCCCAGGGGACCGCAGCGGCTTCAGGCCCGACACCTCCCCGCGCCCGAGGTCGTAGTCGTTGACGCGCTTCAGGACCGCCTCGACCACCGCCGGGTCGGCGACCTCGGCGACGAGCGTCACCGAGTCGCGCTCGGGGTTCCCGCCGGGGTCGGGCGTGAACTCCAGCGTCACCGTACCGGAGAGGACGCCGTCGCGCAGTTGCGGCCAGGTGACGCCGAAGAGCGGTACGAGGTCGCGGGCGGCACTCAGACTACGGTCGAGGTCGGCGGCGAGGGCTTTGTAGACCGGCGCGGGGCTGGCGCGCAGCCACTCGCCCATCGGCGAGCGCCAGACCGCCGGGAGCCAGACCCCCGGCTTGCGCAGGGTGAGCGAGAGTGCGGGCGGAGCGGGGTCGGCGGCGGGGGCCGGGGCGGCCAGTAGGAGCGCGGCGAGGGCGGGCATCCAGCGGCGGCTCATCACGACTTCCTCTCGGCCGCGCGCGGCGGGGCGGCGGGCAGTTCGCGGCTGAACAGGTCGTAGGCCCGCAGGAAACTGCCGGTCAGCGGCTCGACCCCGGCGGCGGCGGCGCGGGGCAGGGTGGCCAGCCCCGTGCTGGATGGCGCGTCGGCCGGGGCGACCGCGAACTCCGGCAAACGCGGGGCGCTCGGCAGGTGCCGCGCCGAGTCGGCGAAGCTCGGCGCCCCGGCCCGCACCGCCGTCGCCAAATCCGCGCCCGGCCGATCGGGAGTCGCCGCCGGGCGGGGCAGCGCCGCGTAGCCGGCCAGCAGCACGCCGCACGCGGCGGTGGCCAGCGCGCCCAGCCGGGCCAGGCGCCGGCGCCGCCGGTCGCGCCGCACGCCGTGGAGCATCCGGGCCGCGCGCGCCGGGTCCGGGGCGGCGGGACTCGCCCACTGGGCGAGCAGCACATCGAGTTCGGGGTCGGTCATCGCGCCTCGGCTCGGTCGGGGTCGGGCAGGTGGCCGGCTTGCTTCAGGTCGGCGGCGAGCTGCTGGCGGGCGCGGTAAATCCAGGTCTTCACCGTCCCCGGCGGCAGGTCGAGCGCGGCGGAAACCTCCTCGTAGCTGAGCGCGTGCGTGTGGAACAAGACGAATGCCTCGCGGTGCTCGGGCCGCAGCCGCGCCACCGCGGCCTCGACGGCGGCGGCGAGGTCGGCCTCGACGGGCGCCTCGGGCCGCGCGGGCAACTCGGCCTCGAAGTAAAGCTCGGCCGGGCGAGTCTTGCGCCGGGCGAGTGCGGTGCGGCAGCGGTTCACCGCGATCCCGAGCGCCCAGGCCTTCAGGCGCAAGGTGGGGTCGAACTTGCCGAGGTAGCGCACGGCCCTCACGAGCGACTCCTGGGCGACATCTTCGGCGTCCTGGCGGTGGCGCAACAGTTTCAGGCAGACTGCGAACAGGTCGGGTTCGAGCAGGCGCACGAGCTTCTCCAGGGCCGACGCCGACCCCGCGAGGCACTCGCGCACCAGTTCGGCCTCCGATTGCACGCGCGGCCCCCTCGGCGGTGATACCCCGCGCCCGCGCGGGGAGTTTCGCCGATTCCCTTCGTGCCGGGACGCCCGGCATTTTCCCGCGGGCGCGGGGAACGCGGCGCTTGCGTCGGCGCGGGCGTGCGGCTAAGCTACCGTATCACCCGCGCCGAGTCCCGCACCGCGCCCGAGGGGCCGACATGCCGTCCCTGGTGTTACTCAAAGCCCCCCCCGCCGCCGGGGGCGACGTGCCGCCCCCGCCGCGCTACGCGCTCGGCGCCGGCGGCGCCGGCAGCGGCGCGCACAAGGTTTACTTCATCGGCCGCGACGCCGAGCAGTGTCAGTTCGTCATCCCCAACGGCTCGGTCAGCCGCAAGCACGCCGCGCTCACCCTCGACCACGGCCGGGTGCTGATCGAAGACCTCGGCAGCCGCAACGGCACGTTCGTCAACCAGCGCCGCACCACCGGGCGCGAGCAGTTGAACCACGACGACCAGGTCAAAATCTGCGACTTCCTGTACCGCTACGTCGATGAGGCCGCGGCCAAAGCCGCCGCGATTCGGGCCGGCGACCTGGAGTTCGACGACCCCGACGACGCCGAGGGCGACTTCACCACCGTCCGCCACAGCCTCAACGCTGCGCAGGCGCGCGAGTTCCTGGAGGTCGCGCCATCGGAGCGCCTGCGGGCACTCCTGGACATCAGCACCAGCCTGTCGCGCAACCTCGAGCTGGAGCCGCTCCTGCCCGAAATCGGCGAGACACTCTTTCGCGTGTTCCGCCAGGCCGACCGCTGCTTCGTGATCCTCCTCGACGCCAACAACCGCCTGGTGCCGAAGTACGCGAAATCCCTGCGCGGCCCCGCGGGCGACGGCGACGAGCTGCGCTTCAGCCGCACCATCGTGCGCAAGACCCTCGACAGCCTGACCGCGTACATGAGCGAGGACGCGGGCCGCGATGTCGAACTCAGTGCCGCGCAGTCGGTCGCCGGGTTCCGCATCCGCACGGTCCTGTGCGTGCCGATGATCGCCTCGGACGGCAAGCCGCTGGGGGCGATCCAACTCGACGCCCAAGACCTGGCCAAGAAGTTCCACGACGAGGACTTGAAACTGCTCTCGATCGTCGGCAACATCGCCTCGGTCGCGGTCGAGAAGGCGCAAGTCCACGCCGCACTTTTGGGCCGCGAAAAGGAGCGCCAGGAGATCGAGATCGCCCGCAAGGTGCAGGCGGGGTTTCTGCCCAAGTCGGTGCCCGCGCCCGAGGGGTACGAGTTCTACAGCTACTACAGCCCCGCCCAGACCGTGGGCGGCGACTACTACGACTTCCTGAACCTGCCCGGCAACCGGGTGGGGGTGGACGACAGCGGGGTGCGCACCACCTCCACCTTCG
>CAXTPM010000355.1:0-5942 GCA_964245865.1 uncultured Fimbriiglobus sp.
GGTCTGGTGCGCGTGTCATTCGACGGGCTGATGGACCACGCCCTGCCCGCCGCCGAGCAGGAGGCGCTGCGCGCCCAACTGCGTGCCGCGCTCCCGGCGAACACCGACTTCCACCTGCTGCGCACCCGGCGCGCGGGGCGGCGGCGCTTCGCCGATTTCCACCTGCTGGTGGCCGGCTCGACCACGGTGCGGGACGCGCACACGCTCGCGCACGCGGTCGAGGAACGCCTGGGGCTGGCGGTGCAAAACCTCGAAGTGACGATCCACGTCGAACCCATTGATGAGGCGTCGTCGTGGGAGGCGCAGTCGCTCTCCGAGTTGGGCGAGCCGCCCGAGCCGCGGCCGGGGTCAGCGCACCAGTTCGAGTTGCCGGGAGCGGGGCCGGCGCAGTGAGTCACCTGGAGTGGCCCGACGCCGCGCTGCGGCCGGTGCTGGCGTGCGGGGCGGTGCTGGGTGCCTTTTGCGGCCTGGTCGGCACGTTCGCGGTCGCCCGGCGCGAGAGTTTGCAGGGGGATACGGTCGCCCACGCCGCGCTACCGGGGCTGATGCTCGCCATCCTGCTCGGCCTCACGGGTGAGTCGGCGTGGCTGGCCGGGGCGGCGGCGTCGGGGTGGCTGGCGCTGGGAGTGGTGCAGCTCGCCGGGTCGCGCCGCCCCACCACGCCGGACGCGGCGCTGGCCGGCGGGCTGGCGGTGTTCTTCGGCCTCGGGCTGGTGCTGATGGCGCGCGTGCAGGCCGGGGGACTGGTGCCCTCGGACAAGCCGAAGCCGCAGCGCTTCCTGTTCGGCCAGGCGGCGGCGGAGTTGCGATGGGACGACCTGACGCCGCTGGCGATCACCTCGGCCGTCGGCGCAGTGACGGCGCTCGTGCTGTGGCGACCCCTAGTGGCAACAAGTTTCGACCCGGCGTTCGGTCAAACCGTCGGCTTGTCACGACGACTGATGACCGGCGTCATGACGTTCTTAGTCGTGCTGGCTGTCGTGGCGGGACTGCGTGGTACTGATCAGCGCGCTGCTCATCGCCCCGGCGGTGGCGGCGCGGCAGTGGAGCGACCGGTTGGCGACGGTAGCACTCTTGGCGAGTGGCATCGGCGCGGCGTGCGGCGTCGGCGGCAGTCTGCTGGGCCACGCCCTCAGCCGGCCGGGGGCGACGGTGCCGACCGGCCCGGCGATCGTGCTGACTGCTACGGCCGTCGCGCTCGGCTCGCTCTTGCTGGCGCCGAGGCGCGGGCTAGTCGCCGCGAGCCTGAGGCGACGGCGGGCGCTCGCGCGGCTCGAGTTGCCGGCGGGGGAGTCGCCGTGATTGGAATTTTGCCGGCCGAGCGCGAGGCGATGCTGCTGTGCGCGGCGGTGGCCGCGTGCTGCGCGCTCCCCGGCGCGTTCCTGGTGTTCCGGCGCCTCGCACTGCTCGGCGACGCCATGAGTCACGTGCTGTTGCTCGGCATCGTCGTGGCGTACCTCGCCGTCGGCGACCTGACTTCGCCGTGGCTGCTCGTCGGCGCCGCGCTCAGCGGGTTGGTCACGGTGCTGGCGGTGCAGGCGCTCGAGCGCTCCGGGCGAGTGAAGGGCGACGCGGCGATCGGGCTGGTGTTCCCCGCCCTGTTTAGCCTCGGGGCGATCCTGGCTTCGTTGTACTGCCGGCAGACGCACCTCGATGTCGATTCGGTGATGCTCGGCCACGTGGAGTTGGCCGGCCTGCCGCCGCCGGTGACGGTGGGCGGCGTGAGCCTCGGCCGCGCCGCGGCGCTGTCGCTGTTCGGCTTCGCACTCGTGCAACTGCTGCTCTTGGTGCTGGCGTACAAGGAGTTAACCGCGTCGGCGTTCGACCCGGCGTTCGCGGCCGTCGCGGGCCTGGCGCCTGGGTCGGTGCAACTCGCGCTGATGCTCGCCGCGTCGGGGTCGATCGTGCTGTCGTTCGACGCGGCCGGGCCGGTGCTGGTGGTGGCGTTCCTGGTCCTCCCCGCGTCGGCGGCGCGGCTCTTAAGCGACCGCCTCAGCCGGGTGCTGGCCCTGAGCGTCGTCATCGGCGTGGCCGGGGCGGCCGGCGGCGTGCGGCTGGCGTTCGCGCTCGGCAAGGGCGGTAGCGTCGCCGGCACGGTGGCGGCGACGCTGGGCGCGATCTTCGCGGCGTGCTGGCTGTTCGCCCCGCGCCGGGGGCTGGTCGCGGAGTGGTGGCGGCAGCGGCGCGCGGTGCGCGGTCTGCTGGCGCAGATGAGGCAGGAGCAGGGCGAAAGCCCGCCGTCCGCGACGGCGCGGAGTCTTCATCCGCAGTAAGACTCCGCGCCGTCGCGGACGGCGGGCTTTCGGGGCGCCCTGTTCTGGTTCCGTCCCGCTCACTCCCAAGTCAACTCCGCCTGGAACAGTTCGCCCGCGCTGAAGTCGAAGTCCACCCGGCCCCCGTCGGTGGCGAGGGCCGACCCCGGCGTTCCGGCCGCGTCGGCGAGCGTGGCGCCGGCGATCGGCTGCGCGAAGGTCCAGGCCGCGCCGCCGGCGTACTGGGCGGTCTCCAGGAAGCGGGCGCTGAGGCCGCGCTTCCCGGCTAGCGGCTTGAGGCGCAGCAGGTGCAGCGTCGGCAAGTCGAGGTGCGCCAGCGACCCGGAGACCATGCCGCCGGGGGGGCCGGACTCGGTGGCGACCACGGGCACCGGCGCGGTCCAGGCGTCGGCGGGCGAGGCCAAATAATCGCGGTCGAGCAGGACCACCATCTCGAAGCGGGTAGCGGTCTCGGCGGGCGGCTGGAGAATCCAGTCGAGCATGCGCTCCTGGTGGCGGCGCCAGAAGCCCAAGCCGCCGCACAATAGCGCGGTGCGCTCGGCGCCGAGCCTCAGTTCCGCGTAGTCCGGCGCGGCGAACTCGCGGGCGTTGGTGAGGTGCGGGGCGTGGAACTGGCCGCGGTAAAGCGCGGTGCGCGGGTCGCGCCACGCAAACCGAAGGCCCGTGGCGTTGAACCACGGCAATCCGACTGCCGGCGCGTGGGGGCGGATCGTCACGGCGAGTTCGAGCGCCGGCCGGGCGGGGGTGGCGCGCAGGGTGAGGGTAAAGTCCGCGAGCGCGGCGCCGAAGTCGTCCTCGATGTGCCCCTCGCTGTTGACCTCGCCGAGCGCGGGGCCGTCGGCGCTCACCCAAACGCGCTTCGCCACCGAGCGGCTGCCGCCCGAGTGGACGACCTGGGCGCCCAGGCGGTTCAGGCGCGTGCGCAGGTCGCGAAGTGCCTTGAGTCCCCCCGTGGCGGGGTCGAGTTCGGCCTCGAAGAACTCGTTGCGCACCAAGTTGCCCTCGGCCGTCTTGGGCCTGGCGCGCCCTGGGGTTACCGCCGGCGCGGGGGCGCCGCGCGACAGCCAGGTGAAGCCGAGGCCGGGGACTTCGACCACCAGCCGCGTGAGGTCGCCGGCGGCGTCGAGTGCCTTCACCGGCGACACGCTCCCCGGCGCGAGGCTCGGGGCGCCGGCGCCGGCGAGTTCGAGTGAAACGCGCCGCGGCACGGCGCTGGCGTTGAACACCAGGTAGCCCGGCATCCCCGGCGCGCCGCGCAGGCTCAGGCGCGCCGCCAGGGTCTCGGCGGCGCCCGCCTCGGCGGCGGCGAGGCGGGCGGCGTCAACCGCCGAGTCCGGCGCGCCGGCGTCGAGTTCCTCGGAGAGCGCCTCCAACTCCGCCGCCAACTCGGCCTCGCGCGGCCCGGCGGGGCTGAGCGTTTGGTACAGGGCCAGCAGCGCCTGCGCCGCGCCGATCCGCTGCGAGTCCCGGCGGTAGCGGCCCAGGGCGCTCACGGGGTCGGCGGCGCCGGGGCGGGTCGCGCGCGGCGTGAGCAGGTCGGCGGCGAAGTCCTCGGGCGTCGTGGTGCCCAGGTACTCGCCGTAGTGGTGGCTACCCAGGTAGCCGCGCACCGTCTCGGCCTCGCCGAGCGCGCCGCCGAGTTTCAGCAGTGCCGCGAGTTCGCTCATCCCCGCCGCGTCGGGGCCGGCGTGGCGCCACACCAGTAAAGGGGCAGTGTCGTTGCGGGTGATCGTGTGCAGAGTCGAGGTGAGGTTGAACACCGCGCAAGGGTCGCCAGCGTCCACCGGCACGCGGCCGGTGCCATCGACGGTGCGGCCGTCGGGCGCGGGCCAGTTCACCACCGCGATGTCGTGCCCCGGCAGTCGGCGTTCGCCGGCGGTGTTCAGGTAGATGTAGCGGAACCCTGCCTGGTTGAGCAGCGACGGCGTGAGGTGGTGTTCGACCGGCGACAGCGCGACGAACGTCTCGGGCCGCACGCCGACTAGCTTTTCGACAGTCGCGGCGCCGCGCGCCAGGTTGTCGAGCTGCGCGCTCAGCGGCAACAGCGCCTCGTCGCGCGTCGATTGACCGGTGCTGGCGAACTCGATGTCGCTGATGCTCTTGAGGCGCGCAAACAACTCCGGCTGTGCAGCGGCGAAGCGTTCGAGTTCCGCGCCCGTGGCGGCGACGGCGGCGGGCAGGCCAGCCCTCAGCACGCCCGGCAGCGTCTCGGCGGTCAGCCAGTCGCCCAGGTCGAGCCGGTGGACCCAGGCGACGCGGCCGGGGTGTAGCGACTCGCGCGCGTCTTGCAAGCGCGTGGCGGCACGGCCGAGGGCGGCGAGCGCGGCGTCGGCGTCGGTGGCTTTCTCGGCGGCTTCCGAGACATCGGCCCAGAACCCGGCTTCGTCCAACAGTCGGTCGTGGCTCGCGGCGTCGAACAGGCCGTCGATCACTAGGTGCGCGAGGCCGACGCCGCCGAACGCCGCGACGAGTTCGCCGGGCAAGTCCCAGTAGGCGCCGAGGTCGGGGCGACCCGGTGAGAGGGCCGCGCGCAGGTTCGCCAGAGTTTGCACGCGGTCGGCCGTGGCACTGAAGGCGTGCGAGTTCGCCGCGGTGACGGCGTGCCCCCAGGTATCGGGCTGGTACGCGGGCGGCGACTCCGGCACGGCGTACAGCGTGTCGGGCAATGGTTCGTCGTGGTCGTAGGCGGGGGTGATTTGCGGCGCCCCGGTGCGGCCCAACAGGGCGGCGGGGTGCCAGAGCGCGAACAGCCCGCTCAGCCACGCCGCCGCGTCGTCGCCCGAAAGCGAACTGGGGTACGCGCCCGAGGGGCGGTAGGGGCTGAGCAGGTGCGCGGGGGCGAGTTCCGGCGGGGGGGGCGGCGTCATGGCGGCGGTCTTGTCGTCGGGGGGCGTCGGGGGCGTTATAGTAGCAGCGGCGAACCGCGCCGGATCGTGGCACCCCCGCCCGAGTAGTGTATGAGCCGACCCCGCGCCGCGCCAGCCACGACCCCGCCCCCCGCACCGCCGGGGGACGCGCCCGAGCACCCCGCCGACCGGGCGGTGAGGCTGCGCAGCCGCGCCGGCCTCACCATCGAGGAGCGCGGCCACCTCGACGCGGTCCTCGCCGCCTTCGCCCACTACGAGGCCGGCGACGACGCGGCCGCGCGAGAGTCGCTGGGCGCGGTCGGGCTGCGCTCGCCGTTCCTGGAGTGGCGCGTGCTGTTGCGCGGGCTGGTGGCGTACTCGGCCGGCGACTCGCCCCGCGCCCTGGAAAACTGGGCGCGCCTCGACCCCGCGCGGCTGCCGGCGAAGCTGGCGCTCCCGTTCCGCGCCGGCCTCGACGACGCCCTCGCCGGCGCGCTGGTGCAGCCGGAGCGCGACTCGCTCCTGGCGCGCTTCCGGCAGTGGCAGGCCGACCCCTTGCGCGACTCCCTGCTCGGCGTGCGGCAACTGTTGGGGCAGTCGAACGGCGTTTCGGCGGCGCTCAAGCGCCTAGTCCCCCTGGTGCCGCAACTCAAGGAGCGTGCCCCGGAGGCGCTCCCCGCGCTCGCCCGCGCCTTGCTCTTGGCGATCCGCCGCCAGGGGAGTTCGACCGACCTCGCGGGCTACAAGAAGCTCTTCGGCGCCGCGGCCGACGACCCCAAGTTCGACCGGCTGCACGCGCTGGCCCACGAGGAGTACGGCCCCC
>CAXTPM010000356.1:0-2272 GCA_964245865.1 uncultured Fimbriiglobus sp.
GTTGTTCGCCCAGTCGAGGCCGAAAAGTGCCCTGGTCACGCAGGCCGAGGTACGGGCACTCGCGCTCGCCAAACTCGACCTCCAAGTGGGCGACGTGGCGTGGGACGTGGGCGCCGGCACCGGCTCGGTGGCACTCGAGATGGCCCAACTGGTCGGCGTCCGCCCCACCCCCCCGGCCGGGCAGAGCGGCCCCGGCGTGGTCTACGCCATCGAGCACGACCCGGCCGACTTCCCTTTAATCGTGGCCAACGCCGAGCGCTTCAGCGTCGGGAATGTGCGCCCGGTGTTCGGCAGCGCCCCGGCGGTGTTCGCCGGCCTCCCCGCCCCCGACGCGATCTTCGTCGGCGGCAACGGCGGCGAGGTGGCGCGACTGCTCGAACTCAGCTACGCCGCCCTCAAGCCCGGCGGGCGGCTCGCGGTCCACGTCGGCACCCTGGAGATGATCGGCGCGACGCACGCGGTCTTGAAGCGCCTCAGCCCGGCGGTCGAGGCGCTGCTCGTCAGCTTCGCGCGGGGCGTCGAGCAGTTGGAGAGTTTGCGGTTCGAGGCGGTGAACCCGACGGTGCTGTTCTGGGCGCGGAAATAGCGCGCGACGCTCGGCGGGTGGCGGTTGCCGACTAGCCTGCCACCCGCCGAGCGTCGCGCAGCCGCAGCAACGGCCGCTCGACCGCGTACCTTAGCAGGCAAGCAGCGGCGAGGCTGGCGGCGGTGAACGCGACCAGTTTCACCGGCCAGGGGGCTGCCAGTCGACCGGCCAGGATCACGACGATCGGGTGCGTGAGATAGAGAGAATACGAGATCGCGGCGACGCCCGCCGCGCCGGGGACAGCAGCGTCACGCCATCGGCTGTTGGATACCGAGGCGTATACCAGCCCCCCGAACATGAGGGACACAGGCGCGAACCGCTGTACGTCCAACCAGTGCGGCCGATCCGACCACACATAGACCCCCAGTAAGCAGGCCGCGCCCAGGCCCAGCCCGGCGGACCAGGCCCGGCTGCGCACGGGCGGGAGGGTGGCCACGGTCACGCCAGCCGCGATGCCGTCAAGCCGGCAATAGGTGACGCCGTAGCCGGGCGTGTGCCCGCCGGTAGGGCCTCCGGAGGCATCGAGCCAGGCCCGCCCGGCGATCGAGGTCGCCAGCGCCAGGGCGGCGATCAGGCGGAACGCCACGACCGGCCGCAGGCGCCCCGCGCCGCACGCGAGCGCCACCAGAAGCGGCAGGGCGAGGTAGAACTGCTCCTCGACGCACAAGGACCACGACCACCCGAACCGCATCCTGTCGAAGCCAACGGTGAATGTTTGGAGGAACGCCGCGTAGCTCCAGGCGGGGCGCCACGTGCCGGCGGCGGAGTAGAACAGGTCGCCCAGCGCCACCGCCACGAGCGTGGCGTAGTAGGCCGGAAGGGTCCGCATCCAGCGCCGGTACCAGAACCGGCGGGCGCTCAGGCGCCCCGTCGCGGCCAATTCGGCCAGGGCGATCGAGGAGATAAGGTAGCCGCTCAGCACGAAAAATAGGTCTACGCCCGCGTCCCCCGACGCCACGAACATGGCCGCGGCCCGGCCCGCCGAGTCGGGCAGGAGGCCCGCGCCCCCTAGGTGATAGAGTACGACCCAGAGGATCGCCCCGGCCCGCAACGCGTCAAGCGACGCGATGTGCGGGCGGGGCTTGCCGGGACTCGCGGCCGATGGCGCCCCCATAATGACCTCGCGGTGACTCGGCGGTGACCGTGCCGGCTCGGCCCTATTAAATGAAGTGGGTTGGCGAGTGGCCAACGGGGTCAGTCCCTCACCGCCCCGCCAACCTCCGCACCGCCCTTGTCCGCGGCTCCGGCCCCAGGCGCGCCTCGTAGCGCTCCGCCACCGCTCGCGCCTCCCCCGCCTTGCCCTGCTGCGCCAGCAGCACCGCGCGCATCAGATCGACTGCCGGCATCCCCGGCCGCACGCGCTCGGCCAGGTCTAGGCACTCGGATGCGAGGGCCAGTTCCCCGCGCCCCAACCGACCCGCCGCTTCCGATAACGCCAGCAGCGCGTGTAGCGCCGGCGGCAGCGCGAGCGCCCGGAGTGCCGCGAGTTCGGCGGGTGTCGGCGGACTCTCGCCCGAGGCGCGCCCCATCGCGCCGAGCACCCGCGCCCCACCGTCGCCTTCCACCTCCGACGCCGCCGCGAGCAGTTCGGAGAGGCGCACGCCGGTGCGGCAGTCCTCGAAGTCGTAGGCGACCAGCCGATCCGCGTCGTCGCACAGCCACCAGCGCACGGGCGTGACCGCCTCG
>CAXTPM010000356.1:2314-5560 GCA_964245865.1 uncultured Fimbriiglobus sp.
ACCACAGCACGCGCTCGCGGCCCCCCGGCGCGACCACTTCTAAAAGTGCCTCGACCCGGTCGAACCCGACGCCCGCGAACTGCGTGGCCACCGAGCGGCCGAACGACTGGTACAGTTTCGCGGCCGCGTCCTGGGCGTCGCCGCGCGGGTCGGCGCCGCGCCCGGTTCGCCGGCGGACTTCCGTCAAGAGGCGCTCGGCCCGGAACGAGTCCATCGCCCCGGCCGCGTCGCCGGCCCTGGCCGACCGGCCGAGCGCGTCCAGGAACGCGAGCGATTCGGGTGATTCGACCCCCGGCGCGGCCCCGGCGAACGCGCGCCGCAGGAGGGCTTCGCGCGCCGCCGGGTCTTCGGCCGCTTCGGCGGCGGGCGTTCCGGCGTCGGCGGCGTCCGGCGGCGGTTCGGAGAAATAGGCGTCGGCCAGCACGGCGGCGAGCAGCAGCGCGGCGAGGGCGGTGGCGACCCAGAACCAGACCGGGCGGCGCGGCGTCGGGGTCGGCATGGCGGGCCACTCGGGTCGTGAGGTGCGTGTGAGGATTGGCGGAAATCCGCTTTCGCGCTGGAACCGCGCCGCCCCCGCGCTTAAGACTAGTCCGCCGGGCCGCGGCGCGGGAGTGTCCCCCGCCGAAACCCCGAGGCGCCCGCGCCCCCCCCCGACCGCAAGGACGATCCGATGACCCGCCTCCGCCTGCTCAGCCTCGCCGCTTTGTTGACGAGCTTCACCGCCACCGCGGTCGTGGCCGACGACAAGGACGACGCCAAGAAAATCGATATCGAGAAGTTCGTCGGCAGCTACAAGCTCGTCGGCGGCTCGAAGGCCGGCGACAAGATCAGCGACGACGCCAAGAAGAGTACCCTCACCGTCACCAAGGACAAAATGAGCCTCAAGAGCGACGCCGGCGAGTTCGTCTTCGGCTACAAGCTCGACGAGAGCAAGACGCCCGTCGTGGTCGATCTCACCCTCCTCGAGCCGGAAGGCCTCAAGGGCGCCAAGGCCAAGGGGCTGGTCAAAGTCGAGCCGCGCAAGTTCACCCTGATCTACCACCCCAAGGGCGAGACGACCCCCAAGGAGTTCAAGTCCACCGCCGAGAACGGCTACTTCCTGTTCGACTTCGAGAAGGCCGGCAAGAAGGGCGGCAAGAAGAAGGACAAGGACGGCGGCGACCAGTAAGCGCCGGCGTTCGTAGACTAGGCCTGAGTCGCGCCCCGAGCGCGCCTCGGGCTTTTTTCGTGGAGCCGCCATGCCGACCCGCCGCGCCCTGCTCGCCGCCGCCCCCGCCCTCCTCGGCGCGGCCGCCTTCCCACTTCGCGCCGAAACCCAGCCGGCGCCCGCCAAGCCGTTCCGCCTGGCGCTCAACACCAGTACCATCCGCAAGCCGGTCGGCCAGTGGGGCCAGGCGCGGCCCGTGGCCGAGTCCATCGACATCGCCAAGAAGGCGGGCTACGACGGCATCGAACTCTGGCTCTCGGAGATCGAGGAGTTCACCAAGTCCGGCGGCACCCACGCCGAACTCAAGAAGCGCGTCGCCGACGCGGGCCTCGTCGTGCCCAACGTCATCGGCTTCGCCGAGTGGGTCGTCAACGACCCGGAGCGCCGCAAAAAAGGCCTCGACCAGGCCAAGCGCGACTTCGCCATCGCTGCAGCGGTGGGAAGCCCCACCCTCGCGGCCCCGCCGACCGGCGCCACGGGCGGCGCCAGCCGCCGCGACGACCCGAAGTTCACCGACGCTGTGCCCGACCCCGCCGAGGTCGCCGCGCGCTACCGGGCACTGTTCGAGGCCGGGCGGGCCGAGGGGGTGCGGCCGCAGCTCGAAATCTGGGGCTTCTCGAAGACCCTCACCAAACTCTCGGACGCCTGGCACGCCGCCGCGGATTCAGCCGTCGAGGGGGCGCTGATCCTGCCGGACGTGTACCACCTCTATAAAGGGGGCAGCCCCTTCGCCGGCCTCAAGCTCGTGAGCGGCGCGGCCGTCGGCATCGTGCACGTCAACGACTACCCGATGCTCGACCGCGCCAAGATTCAGGACGCCGACCGCGTGTTCCCAGGGGACGGCACCGCGCCGCTGGCCGACGTGGTGAAGGCACTGCGCGGCGTCGGCTACGGCGGGTTCTTGTCGCTGGAGCTGTTCAACGCCGGCTACTGGCAGCGCGACCCGCTGGCGGTGGCGACCGAGGGTCGCGAGAAGCTGGCACGGCTAGCAGCGCGAAGGTAGGTGTTGGGGAGGCGTAGGCTGTCACCAAATTGTGTAGTGCTGGAGAGCGACGGATGGTAAAGCGGCTTCTGCACGCTGGGTGGACGCTCGGAATAGTAGCCGCAGCCGTTGCCGCCCTGATGTGGCGGGCTGCGTCCCCTTCCCGTTCGAGCCTACCGCTCGTCGAATTGGAGGCCGTGGTCGCGTCGGAGGGCGACGGCTGGGCAGTCGCGGCCCCACCTCTCCTCCCCGGCCCTTACCGGCGACCCGCTTCGGGTCGCCACGAACTCAGCCGTAGCAGCGGCACGCATGGGCTGACTTGCCGTGTGTTCGAGGAAACGGGCGAGTTGACCGAGGAGGTCCGGTTGCGGTGCATGCCCGACTCCGACCAGGTGGTTTTGGTCTTGCACACTGCCGACGGGCGCCAGACTCTCGTTGCCCTGCGGCGTAGGTCAAACTGATTCCGAGGGTCCGACCCAATGGACGGCCCGGCGGTCGCCGGGCCGAGCTGCTGAATCGCGAGCCGTAGGATGAGCGCCGCGGGCGTCACCCGCCGCCAAGCGCCCGTGGTCAAAATACCGGGCGTGACGGACGCCCGACGCACCACTACCTTCCCCGAACCCCCGCATGCCCGCCCCCAAGTCTTTGACGCTCCGCTGGAATGGCCGGCCGCTCGGCCGCATCACCGAAGTCCGGCTGTACGACTGGCCGTGGGTGCGCGGCCGGCTCGCCCCCGCCGACTGGCCGGCCGACCTGCGCGCGTCGATCGTGCGGCTCGCCCGCGCGGCCGACTCCGACGACGATTTACCCGACCCGCCGGCGGGGTCCGGCCACTTCGACGGGTGGACCACCGTGGACCCGGACGGGGCGGTGAGCGAGATCAGCGTCCCGAAGGTGGACTTCGCCACCGGGGCCGTCGAGTGGCGGTAGCCGGCTGTTCGGAGCGGTTCCCGCCGGCCGCCGGGGGTGCGGGCTGCAGCGATAGGGCACACGCAATGGAGCGACTGATCCTCGCCGCGGTCCTGCTGCTGACGGCGGTCGGTTTCCTGGTGGTCGC
>CAXTPM010000356.1:5570-5935 GCA_964245865.1 uncultured Fimbriiglobus sp.
CCGAAGGTGGACTTCGCCACGGGGGACATCGAGTGGCGGTAGGATCGGACCCGCGCCGCCGGCCGGGGGGGTTGACCGCGTGCCGACCGTCTTCCAAGGCCGCTGCGCCGAGTGCGGCGCCGCCACGAACATCGCCACCGGCGGCTACCGCGCCGTGTTCCTCGACGACCCCGAGTCGGTGCCGGCCGCGCACGCCCACCCGACGGACCCGCACTTGGTCGTCCTGGGGCACCCGCTCGAATCGTTCATCCTGGCTCAGATCAGCACGACGCCCGACGCGGCGTCGCGCGAGGGCCGGTGGGTCGGCGTCCGGTGCGTCTACTGCCTCGACTGCGGGGCGCCGTTCGAGGTCCGCCGGCTGACCG
>CAXTPM010000357.1:0-5904 GCA_964245865.1 uncultured Fimbriiglobus sp.
AGCCCTCGTCGGCTCGGTCGTGTCCCGGAGTGTATTAACTCTGCGCAACAGGCTCTACCAATCGGTACTGCACCAGTCGCCCAAACAACTGCAGGAGGTCGGCACGTCGGACGTGATGGCGCGCCTGACCAACGACGCGGAGCAGGTCGGCACGGGGATGAAAATCCTCTACGGCAAGATGATCGTCGAGCCGCTGAAGATGGTCGGCTGCATCGTCGGCGCGTGCTACATCAGTTGGCAGGTGACGCTAGTCTTTCTGCTGCTGGTGGCCCCGGCGATTGTGGCGCTGACGCGCGTCAGCCGGAGCATGAAGAAGGCGACGCGCAAAGTTTTAGAACAAATGTCGGGGCTGTATAAAGTCGCGCGCGAGACGTTCGACGGCATCCGGGTGGTCAAAGCGTTCACGAACGAAACCGTCGAGCGCGCCAAGTTCCGCCGCGTAACCGAGGACTTTTACCGCCGCAGCTTGCGCGTCATTATCCTGGACGCACTAACCGGCCCCGTCGTCGAAATCCTCGGTTTCGTCGCGGTGAGCGTCGCGCTCCTGGCCGGCGCGTATTTAGTGATGGAGAAGCGCACGGATATTCTCAGCGTGCGCATGACCGACGAGCCGATGACGTTCCAGACGCTGCTGACGCTGTACGCATTTTTAGGTATGATCGCCGACCCGGTGCGGCGGCTGTCGAGCGTGTACAACAAAATCCAGGCCGGCGCTGCCGCGGCCGATCGGGTGTTCGCGCTGCAGGACCGCGAGCCAAGTATCAATGCGAACGCCACGGGGCCGGCGGTGCCGCCGCACGCGCGCGAGATCGAGTTCCGCAACGTCAGCTTCTCGTACACGCCCGGCCAAGACCCCGGCACGCTCAACGCCGTGAACCTCAAGGTGCGGGCCGGCGAGCGCATCGCCCTGGTCGGCCCCAACGGCTGCGGCAAGTCCACACTCGTGGGGCTGCTGGCGCGCTTCCACGACCCCGACCACGGCGCGGTCCTCGTCGATGGCGTCAACCTGCGCACCGCCAACTTGCGCAGCCTGCGCCGCCAGATCGGCCTCGTCACGCAAGACACCATGCTATTTCACGACACCATCCAGGCGAATATCCGCTACGGCAAGCCCTCGGCCACCGACGCGGAGGTCGAGGCGGCGGCGCGCAAAGCACAGGCGCACGAGTTTATCATCGAGAAGCCGCTGGGATATTTAGAAAATGTGGGCGAGGGCGGCTCGCAACTCTCCGGCGGGCAGAAGCAGCGATTAGCGCTGGCGCGCGCAATTTTACGCGACCCGCGCATCTTAATTCTGGACGAGTTTACCAGCCAGATCGACGCGGAGAGCGAGGCGAAAATCCACCGCGTGCTCTCGGAGTTCACCGAGCACCGCACCACGTTCATTATCACGCACCGCCTGAGTACCCTCGATTTGGCGGATCGCATCGTGGTGATGGACGCGGGGCGGATCGTCTCGGTGGGCACGCACGCGGAGTTGCACGCGGGGTCGCCAGTTTACAGGCGGCTGTACGACGCGCAGGTGGGGGCGGGGGAGTCGTTGAGGCTCGCCGAAGGGGGCGAGGCGGCGTGAGGCCGGGGGCGGCTTCCCGTACTGCGTCTACTACCGGGTCCGGCCCGGCCAACTCGTGGTGGTCGCGGTCTACCACCGGCCGCGCGACCCGGCCGGGTGGCGGGGCGGACCTCGACCGCTACACTGGTCCCGAGTCGCCCGATGGAGAACTCGCGCCCCGAGGCCGAACGCCATGCCCCCCGCCGACGCCGCGTTCGCCGCCAGACTCCGCGAGCAGGTCGGCTTCCTGCAGCACCCCGAGTACAACTACGACCAACTGCGCGTCTACGTCTCGGGGATCGCCAGTCCCTGGACGTTCGGCCCCGACGACGAGTTCGCGTTCGACGGCGACGAGACCCTGAGCGTGAGCGTCGGGCCGACCGACGACCACGAGAACGCCGGGGTGCCGGAGCACCTGTTCCCGCTGCGGCAGATCGTGGCGACCGAGTTGGGGGTCAGTCACTAGTGGGGTCGCCCAAGCGGACGCTGCCGGGCGGCGCGGAGCTAGTCGAGCGCGACGGCCGGCGCGCGGCGGTGCGGCCGGGGGCGGCGGTGGTCGAGCGGGTGCGGCCTGCGGCATTGTCACCACCCCCGCCCCAGCCGCCGTGGAACTGGGAACTGACCCTGAAGGTGGCGGCGGGAGTGGTCACAGTCATCGGGGCGGTGCTGGGGCTGTTCGGGCTGTCGCGGAAGTGATGCGCGGCCCGTTCGGCGGTTGACGACTGTTACCTGAGCGGGGGGCGTCAGTCGTCCGAGCCTGTCGCTCACTTGGCGCTTGCCGGAAGTGTCGGACTGGCTCGGAGGGCTGACGCCCCGCCCGGAAAACGGCGAGGGCCGCGCCGCCGTTGCTAAAATGCCCCGACGACGCCCCCGAGTCCGAGTGCCGCCGCCGTGTCCAGCCCCTCCGGTTCGGCCGAACCCGTCGCCCTGGTGGTGCCGCTCACCCCGGCCGCGCTGCCGCGCGCCCGCGCCGAGTTGCCGCGCTGGGCCGACGGCCTTAAGTCGCTGCCGCCGGGGAGCGAACTCGTCGTGGTCGCCCCCGCCGAGCCGCCCGACTGGCTCCCCGCGTTCCTGGAAGCTCGCCCGGCCGCGCGCCTCATCCCGCTCCCCGGCGCCGAGGTCGGTTTCGGGGCCGCGATCCGCGCCGCGCTGCCGACCGTCGCCGCGCCGCTCGTCCTGACAGTGGGGCTGGACTACCCCTACACGCCCGCCGACATTAAGCCGATGCTCGAGCGGATGCGGCAACTCGACCCCGTGGCGAACCAGTACCCCGCGATCGTGGCCGGCTGCCGCGCCGGCCGGCGCGCCCCGCCGGCGTGGCGCATCCTCTCCGGCGGCGCGCGGCTGTTCGCTCGCGTCGCCCTGGGGTTCGCAATCGAGCCAAGCCCAGGGTGGCACGGGCTGCGCGGGGTGGGCCGTTCCTGGCTGGCGTGGGCGCTCTTCGGCGACCCGTACCGCGACACCGATTGCGCCCTGCGGCTCGTGCGCGCCGCCGGCTTGCGCGAGTTCCCGATTCAGAGCGACGGCGGGTTCGTCCACGCCGAGGTCGCGGCGAAGCTCACGTTCCTCACGCGCGTGCTCGACGAAGTGGTGCTCACGCCGTCCGACGCGCCGGCGCCGGCGTGCGACTGGCGCGGCTTCTGGCCGGTGCTGGGCGACCCGAAGTTCACGCTGCGCCTGCCCCCCAAGCCCGAGCCGACTTCCGAAACGAGCCACGAACCACGATCCACGAACCACGAACTGCCGGTGCCGGGTGGCTGAGCGCATCCTGTTCGTCACCGGCAGGCTCGCCGAACCCGCACTGCGGCGCGAGGTCGAGGCGCTCGCGCCGAAGGCCGGCTTCGAGGCCGAGGTGGCGGTGCTGCCGATCACCGTCGCGGCGCTGCTCACCGCCGACTGGGTGCGGCGTAAGCTCCCTGCCCCCGCCGCCGGGGTGAGCCGCGTGATCCTCCCAGGGCTTTGCCGCGGCGAGTTAGCTCCGCTCGCGGAAGCCTGGGGAGTGCCGGTCGAGTTGGGGCCGAAGGACTTGCGCGACCTCCCCACCCACTTCGGCCGGCGCGCCCGCGCGCCCGAGGGCTACGGCGAGCATTCGCTCGAAATCGTCGCGGAGATCAACCACGCCCCACAACTGAGCGCGGATCGCGTCCTCGCCGTGGCCGAACACTACCGGGAAAGTGGCGCCGACGTGATCGACCTGGGGTGCGACCCCGGCGCCACCTGGCCCGGCGTCGAGCAAACCGTGGCGATGCTGGTGCGGCGCGGCTTCCGCGTCTCGATCGACTCGTTCGACCCCGCCGAGGTGCTCGCGGCCCTCGGCGCCGGCGCGAGCCTGGTGCTGAGCGTCAACGGCACCAACGCCCACCACGCCGAGGGCTGGCACCGCCGCTTCCCGAGGCCGAGGTGGTGGCGATCCCCGACACGCCGGCCGACGCCGAAAGCCTCGACCGCACCGCGGCGCAACTAGTCGAGTGGGGCGTGCCGCACCGGCTTGACCCGATTTTGGAGCCGTTCGGCTTCAGCTTCACTGCGTCGGTCTTGCGATACGCCGAGGCCCGCCGGCGCCACCCGAGTGCGAAGATGATGATGGGCGTGGGGAACCTCACCGAACTCACCGACGCCGACTCGGCCGGGGTGAACGTGGTGCTCGCGGGCGTCTGCGCCGAACTCGGCATCCA
Source organism: uncultured Fimbriiglobus sp. (assembly GCA_964245865.1). Taxonomy (GTDB): domain Bacteria; phylum Planctomycetota; class Planctomycetia; order Gemmatales; family Gemmataceae; genus Fimbriiglobus. The sequence continues at coordinate 4,228 of CAXTPM010000357.1, forward strand.
GAGCGTGCTGACGACCGAGGTGGTGAACTGGGCGCGCTCGTCGGTGCGCGAGCTCGACCTCGCCAGGCGGCTGATGCACCACGCGGTCACGCGGCGGACGCTGCCCAAGAACCTCGAACCCCGGCTGACGGTGCTGCGCGGGCGCAAGCGCCCCGACCTCGGCGACGACGGGATCGCCGAACTCGCTGCGCTCGTGTCGGATCGCAACTACCGCTTGATCGCCGAGCGCGGCGAGTTGCACGCCATCAACGGCGCGATGCACCTGCGCGGCGCCGACCCGTTCGCGCTGTTTGAGGAGTTGGCCGCGCGCGACCCGAAGCTCGACCCCGGCCACGCGTTCTACCTGGGTTACGAGATGGCCAAGGCGGTGACGGCACTGACGCTCGACAAGAACTACACGCAGGACCAGCCACTCGACTGGGGGTTCCTGACGCGGCCCGAAGTCAGCCACCGCGCCGCGGACGGGGGCGGGTCGTGACCGACCGGGCGCAGCCGATCGCCGCCGCGCCGCCGGCGTGCCGCGAACTCGCCCCGGCGCCGTCGCTGGTTGAAGTAGTGCGCGCGCTGTCGGATCGGCGGCACCTCTTGGCACTCGACTCGGCGGAGTTCCACCCCGAGCGGGGGCGCTACTCGTTCGCCGCGTTCGACCCCGTGGAGTGGCACGCCGGGAGTTTCGCCGAGTTGGAGCGCGCCGCGCGGGGCCGGCCGCGCGCCGCCGCGCTCCCCGGATTGCCGCCGTTCCAGGGAGGGTACGCCGGGCTGTTCGGCTACGGCGTGTCGGCCGAGTGGGAGCCGACGCCAGTCCCCCCGGCCAGCGAGTTCCCGGCACCGGGCCTGGCAGTGGGCTACTACGACACGCTCGTGGCGTTCGACCACAGTCAGAATCGCGCCTGGCTGGTCGCCCCGCCGCGCAAGCTCGCCGCCGAGTTCGCGCGCCTCGCCGACGGACTCGCGCAAAAGTCGCCCTGCCCCGGCGCGCCGCTCGCGCCGGCGCGCCGGGAGTTGCCGGGCGTCGCGCTCCCCGGCCGGCCCGGCGTCGTCAGCAACTTCGCGCGCCCCGACTTCGAGGCGGCGGTGGCGCGGGCGGTCGAGTACGTCCGCGCCGGCGACTGCTTCCAGGTCAACCTGGCGCAGCGCCTCATGTGTCCGCTCGCCGAGCACCCGTTGTCCCTCTGGGAGCGGCTGCGCGCCGTCAGCCCCGCGCCGTTCGGCGGCTACTTCGACCTGGGCGGCGTGCAACTCGTCAGCGCCAGCCCCGAGCGATTCGTCCGCGGAACCCCGTCGGGCGAACTCTCGACGCGGCCGATCAAGGGCACCCGGCCGCGCCGCGCCGACCCGCTCGAAGACGACGCGCTTCGGCGCGAGCTGCTCTCGAGTGCCAAGGACCGCGCGGAGAACGTCATGATCGTGGACCTGCTCCGCAACGACCTGGGGCGGGCCGCGGCGGTCGGGAGCGTCAGCGTGCCGCGCGTGTGCGAGCCCGAGTCGTTCCGGTTCGTCCACCACCTCGTGAGCGAGGTCCGCGCCCGGCTAGCCCCGAATCTGGACGTGTGGGACTTGCTCCGGGCGGCGCTGCCCGGCGGGTCGGTGACCGGGGCGCCGAAGGTGCGGGCGATGGAAATTATCGCGGAACTCGAGCCGACCGCGCGCGGCCCGTACTGTGGCAGCCTGGGGTTC
>CAXTPM010000358.1:0-4551 GCA_964245865.1 uncultured Fimbriiglobus sp.
GCGCCGGGCACGACGATGTCGCCGCCCTGGTCGGTGTTGTGGAACACGGAGCCCAGCCCCTCGACGGTGCGGGCGTCGGCGTCGGCCTTGAGGTCGATTGCGAAGTTCTTGATTTCCATGGATTGAACCGTGTGAGTTAGTCGGTTGACTGGGGGTCGTCGGACTCGATGAGGACGTGCCGCACCACCACTGGCCTGCCGTCGATGGCGACGGCGAAGCGGAACAGCGCCGCCAGCTCGTCCTCGAACACCAGCTCGGTCGAGCCTTCGAGCGACACCTTGGGCGTCAATTTGCCGGGGAACGCGACGTGGATGACGTTGTCGCCGGTCACGCGGCGCCGCCGGGCTGGGCGTCTTCCGGGGCCGGCGCGTCGAGTTCGCCGAGCTTCCCGAGCGGGATGTCGGTCGTGCTCACCAGGATGTCGTCGGCCTTCGGGTCGGAGTGCTTCTCGTAGCCCATCGCCTCGCGCTTCTCGTTGATCGTCAGGAACTCCGACTGGTTGATGCGTTTGGACTTCAGGTCGCGCATCGGTTCGAGCGCGGGGATTTGCTCCTCGTCGTACCACAGGAAGCAGTCGTCGCCCGCCAATGCCGGCAGCCAGCGGTTGAAGTCGTCCAGGATCGAACCCAGGAACGGCAGCACCGTGTCGGCCCAGTACGCCTGCTTCGCCTGCTCGAAGTTCGCAAACGTCGATTCGCCCGGAATGTTCACCAGCATCGGCGGGGTGCCGTAGCAGCCCGCGATCAGCCGCGCGTTCGCCAGCAGCGTCTCCTTGTGGTCCATGTCGCGGGCGCTGAGGCCCATCTGCACCCATTCGAGCGGCCCCTCCAGCAGCAGCGGCCGCCCGGCGTTGCCCGAGCCGGAGTACTGGCTGTCGATGTCGCCCTTCAGTCGGATGAACTGCTCGTCGGTCAGGCTCGGCGTGTAGCCGTCCTTGCCCTGCCGCATCTGGAACGCGCCCGAGGGCCGGGCCTCGTTCTGCAAGAGGCTCTTGTTCCACTCCTGCCCGGCGTTGAACACGTCCACGCCGTGCGCGGCGGCCGCGAGTGGCGGCAGGCCGTGCCACTCGTCGAGCGGGTTCACCGTGCGCAGGTGCAGCACCTGGCTCAATCCGGTGACGCGGTTGACCGGGTAGACGGTCTCGGCGCCGGGCCGGTAGACGTAGGCGTCGGGGAGCAAATTACCCGGCCGCACGCTGACGTGCTCGGGCGGCAGCAGCCACAATTCACTCGGCAGGCGGTCTTCGCTCGTCCCGAGGACGTAAGCGTTGCCGCCGACCAGGTAGTGCGTGGCGAGCTTCTCGAAGAACTGGCGGCTCGACCACGAGGCGTTGGGCTTACTGAGCAGTTCGAGGATCGGGTGGCGGTCGATCTTGCGGAGCTTCCCCTGGCGGGTGTAGTCGTAGAGGTGCAGGTCCACCGACGCGGCGGCGCGGGCGAGCTTGGTGACGCAGGCGTAGACGACCGGGTTCTGCTGGAAGCCCTCGGTGGCGAGCGCGCGGTAGCTGTGGCTGAGCCAGCGGGCGCGGCCGAGGCCGACCACGACGGATGAGTATTTGACCGCCAGCCTCGCGGCGGGCTTGGTCGTGAAGGGCCACATCAGAGGCGGCGGATGCCCGGCGCGGCGGCCGGGGCCAGCTCCTCAATGGCGTCGGAGAGTGTGTCCACTTGGTCGTCCTTGCTGCTGGGGCTGGGGAAGTTCTCCAGCTCGGTGAGAAATGCCTCGTTCCACGCCCCGCGAACGAGTTTGATGTTGCCCGCCTCCGCCTGGGCCGACGCCGGCATGGCCCTCGTGACCTTGCTGCCCGTGACGCGGCGGCTGACGGCCTCGTGGCCCGCCAGGCGGCGGACGAGGTACTGGGCCTGGGCCTTGCCGGCCTGGCCGGGGTCTTGCGGCAGTCGGATGCGGACGCCCCGGCCGTCGGACTCGGCGAGCGCGAGGATCGCCCGCTCGACCTTCTCCGGGCTGGCCTGGAACCGCTCGACGTGCTCGACGTAGAAGGTGCCGTGCTCGTCGCGGGAGGCGCGCAGGCCCACCGTCCAGTCGGGCGTCGCGCCCTCCTCGGCGTCCGTGCCCGCCAGGTCCCAGCACCGCACGCGGCGGGCGTTCGCGGGCGCGGCATCCACGACCTCGAAGTAGCCGCGCTTGAAGTACATCCCCGCCGACGGGCGGATTTTCCAGTTGCCGTTCAGGAGGCGCTCGCGCTCGACCGCCGACTGCGCTTTCAGGTTGCCGAGGTAGCTGGGGTCTTTTTCGAGCAGGATTTTGTTGTCGAACACGCTGGCCGAAATGAACGTGAACGACTTGATGTCGTTGGGCGTCAGGCCGGGCGTGCGGGCGAGGAGTTCGTCGGGCGAGGCGGCCCACAGCGTCTCGTCGCTCACGGTGGTGAAGTAGCGGACGACGCCGGATCGCTCGGGGACCGCGTACCCGGTGTCCGGGTCGATCCACCAGGCGATGAAGTCGGCCACCCAGCTATCCGCGTCGGGGTTGGTCGTGGCCCGGACGTAAGGCCGCACGCCGCAGGTGGAGCGGTTGCGGCTGAGCATGTAGAAGAACTGGCCCCTCGAGAAGTGGGTCAGCTCGTCGAAGCCGATGAAGGGTATCTGCGCGCCCTGCCAGTCGTACTTGGTCTTCTCGTGCTCCAGGTGGGCGAACTTGAGCTTCGCGCCGGACGGGAACTTCCACTGGAGGATCGACTCTTGAGGGGACGCGCCGATGAGCGGGTAGAGCTTGGCGCTCTCGTCCCACAGCCCGCCCTCGTTGCGGACCTGGACGCTGTTGCGGCGGAAGGTGACGCCGCCGAACGCCGGGTTGCCGACGTGGCGGAGCGGCTCGATCAGCAGGGCGAAGCTTTTACCGCCCCCGGCGCTGCCGCCGTAGATGGCGATGTCGGCGGGCGTCGCGGCGAACTTCTCCTGCGGGCCGGGCTGCGGCCGGATGTCCACTCGCCTAGCGGCCGTTCTCGGGCAGGTAGAACCGCACGGCGCTCTCGGTCTGGATCGGCGGGGCGTCGGGGTCGCCGCCGAGGGCCAGCTTGTCGCCGTACTTCCTCGGGGACAGCTTCGCGGCGCGCCACTGCATGGCGCTGATGACGACCCTCGCCACGTCGGCGGTGATCTGCCCGTCGAGCGTCGCCTGCGCGACTTCGAGCTGCTTGTCGGCCGCCAGGTCGCCCTGGGCTTCGCGGGCGTGCGCGCACCGTGCGCCAAATTGAGTGTTCTCCCTCTGCCACCGGAGGACCGTGCTGCGGGACGGCATGCCGTCGTCCCCGCAGATGGCCACCAAACCTTCGCCGTCTTCGAGCCGCGTCAGAATGGCCGCTTCGAGTTCGGGCGTCAGCTCCCAGGTCATTCAACCCTGCCCTTCACGCCGGCGTTCAGCTTCACGATGTGCTCGTGCAGGGCTTGGTATTCGTTGAACCCGCGCTCCATCGGTCTATTCGCATAAGCCAGCGGGTCGGAGTCGGCGGTCGGCTTGCGGGCGGGGACGATTCGGGGTGATGCCATGTGCAAATAAAAAACGCCGCACTAAGGCGGCGAGGTGTAACGAGGAGACGGGTGGCCGAAATCGCGGGCGCGACTGTGGCCTCCCGGAAGCGACCCTAGCGCATCCACGACCGCGTGTAAAGCACTTTCGTCACAGCCGCCTGGCCCGGACGCCGGACAGGATCGCCGCCCAGTCCTCGGCGATGGTCTTCGCCGTCACCTCCCGGTGCGCCTCGTGCATCGCCTGCTCCAGCCGCTCGAACGCCAGGCGGCACGCGGCGGGGTGCGTCTCCCCGGCCCACCCCGGCGTCGCGGCGTTGAGGCACAGCTCGGCGGTCGCGTCGGGCAGCTTGCGGTGGCGGATGTGCAGGTAGCGGGAGGCCGAGACGCCGAACGACTGCCTGCCGGAATACTGCCCGTAGGAGCAGCCCCGCGTTTGGGTGTCGGAGAGGAACGCCAGGCGGAGTTCCAGGAAGCCGTTGGCGATGTCGGCGAAGTGATCGGGCGCGAGACCTCGGTCGATCAGGACGCCGAGGACGGTGTCCGGCGCGGGCGTGCAGGACAGGAAGTTCCCGTCGGGGTCGCGGTGGATTCGCACGCCCCCCTTGGCCAGCCGCTCGGGTGTAGGTTCGATCCGTTCTTCGATGCGCATGCGCTCCCCCGCTGTGGTTTCCCGCGCGGGACGATAGCAGAGAACCGCTGACGAATCATGAACTATTTGACCCCCCTGCGGCCGGGTCGGATGGCCCGCCCTCGGCGAGCCACCCCCGCCGGAGGGCGTACCGAACCAGCCCGGTGCGGCCCCGCAGCCCCAGCCCGGACAGCTTCTCCAGCGCGCGGGCCTTGTACGTCTCGGCGGTTTTGACCGACAGCCCCAGCCGGGCGGCGATCTCCTTGTTGCTGTAGCCCCAAGCGATGAGGGTCACGACCTGCTCCTCCCGCCCGGCCAGGGCGTCCAGGGGGGCGGGGCCGTCGGGGGCGGGGGGTGTCCCGGCCCCGGAGGGTGGGGGAGGCAAGGGGCGCTCGCGTTGGTGGGCGGGCCGGCGGGTGCTGCCGGCGGCGG
>CAXTPM010000358.1:4561-5889 GCA_964245865.1 uncultured Fimbriiglobus sp.
TCTCGCCGCGCACCCGTTCATCGCGCTCGAGCGCGGCACGCGGCTCGGCGAGGCAGTGCGGGGCAGTTTCACCATCGCCGGCACCCCGTTCCGCTCGGCCGTCGAGGTCCGTTACTGCAACACGGCCTGCGTTCTGGCGGGGGTGGGGGTGGGCGCGGTCGGGGCATTATACCCGCCGAGGGCCGGGAGAACCCGCGATCCGGCCGCTGGAAGACCGAGGCGGCTCCGCGCGTGCTACCACTCGCCGTCGTACAATCGCCGGGGGGAGCCGTCATGGGACGGGACGAGGAAGCCGCCGAACGCCTGATCGCCGCAGCCCGCGCGCTGCGGGCCGCCTACCCCGACCGCCTGGCAATGGCGCGGGTGGACTTCGGCGGCCCGCCCGCCGGCCCCGAGGCCCCGCCGGGCCTGCGGCGGGCGCTCGGGTTCCTGCTCGACGAGATGCTCCTGGTGCGGGCCGGCGGGGCGGAGGGTCCGTGGGTGCTGGACGACGAGATGGCCCGCGCCGAGGCGGCCCTGCGCGGGGCGCGGCCCGGCTGACCCCTCACCCCCGGAAGTCGCGGTCGTCCTCCGGGTCGCGCGTGCGCGCCCACCGCTCGAGGTGCAGGTCCGCCCAGGCGACGCGCTGCTCGATGGGGTAGTCGCTCTCGTTCAAGTGTTGCTCCTGCGTCATAGGGATTGCGCTGTAAGGCGGTTTAATCCCGCATCCCGCGCCGCGTCCGACCCGCCGGACGTGGCAGGCGATGTTCCGCCCCACGCCGTCCTGCCACTGGTGGAAGCTGCCGTCCACGCAGCTCGGCTGGTAGCTGAGCCAGCGGAGGTAGCACTCGTCCGATCCGAATCGGGACGCCCAGTGGGCGGCCTCGCTTTTACTTACTTTTCTGGCCATCGCTCGCCCTTCCCCGTTGCACCACGTCGCACCAATCCCCCGTCACCGGCGGCACGCGCACGCTGACCGCGACCTTGCCCGCCAGTCTGTGCGCGAGCGTATACGCTGCCTTCTGCCCGGTGAATGAATCATCGGCGTCGGAACAAATCACCACTTGGGAAACTCCCACTGGAGGCGTCCATTTCTCTAACATCGTCGCATTGAGCGCCGCCCACACCGGCACGCCGAACAGCGCGGATGCGGCCAGCGCCGTCTCCACGCCCTCGGCCACGCCCAGCACCGGCCCCGCCGGGTGGAGCCGCACCGCGCAGCCGTCGGACAACTTGCCCGGCATCAGCTCGCGGGGGCTGTCGATCTCGGCCTTCCCCTCCCTGGCCAGGTAGGTGCGATGCACCGTCAGCGCGCTCCCCTCCGCGTCGCACACCAGCGCCAGCATGGC
>CAXTPM010000359.1:0-5852 GCA_964245865.1 uncultured Fimbriiglobus sp.
GCCACCGGCGCGGGGGGGCCGTCAGCCGCGGGGGCGCAGCACGCCAGCGCCTCGTCGTAGCGCTCCAACTCGCACAGCAGTTCGGCGCGGCGGTCGAGGGCCGGCACGAAGTTGGGGTACACCGCGAGCGCCGCGTCCACGGCCGGCAGGCGGTCCTCGGGTTCCTGCGACTGGGCTTGGGGGGTGTCGAGCCAAAAGAGCGGCGCCCACGGGTTGAACCGCGGCTCGCCGTCGTCGGGGTCGTCGTCCCCGTCCCCGTCGCCGTCCTCGTCGGCCTCGACCACCTGCCAGGCGTCGCCCAAGGCGTCGGCGGCCTGGTCGCCGAGGTCGGCGTTCAGAAGTTCGTTCAGCGCGATCTGCAGGAACATCGCCGGCTGCTCGCCGGGGGACTTGCACAGTTGCCGGAACGCGCGCAGCGCCCCTTTGGGGTCGGCGGTACGCGCGCCGAACTGCACCTGCTTGACTAGCACCTCCGGGCCGCTGAGGTGCTCTTGCAAGATACTAAGGGCCGCGCGGGCCTCGCGCTCCTCGCCGTCCGCGAGGCAGGCGTCGAACAGGATGACCGCGGCGGGCGAGTACGACGGGTGGATGCGCAGCGCCTCGCGCAAGTCCTCCTTACCCGCGTCGCGGTCCCCCGTTTGCAGGCGCGCCTCGCCGCGCATGGTCAGCGGCACGGGGTGGTCGGGCCGCAGGCGCAGGAACTCGTCGGACGCTTCGAGGTAGCTCTCCGACTTGCCGATGTCGTTGTACCACTCGGCGAGCTGCTGCCAGCCCCAGATGTAGTCCGGGTCCACCGCCACGAGTGCTTGCATGGGGGGAATCGCGGCCGGGTAGTTCCCCCGGCGCGCCTCGATCCACGCCGCGCGGCCCTGCAGGATGATCGGCAACTCCCCGGCCAGCGACTCGGGCCGGGCCGCGACCAGTGCCTCGTCGAAGCGCCCCAGTGCGGCCAGGCGCTCGGCCTTCAGGTCGTGGGCCTCGACCATCTTGGGGTCGAGCGCGATGGCGCGGTCGAGGGCTTCGAGCGCCGCGTCGATCTCGGCGGGGCTGGTGGCGACACGCGCGAAGCGGAGCCAGGCGCGCGGGTCGCCGGCGCGGTCGAGCGTGAGTTCGCGCGCGAGTTCCATCGGCTCGTCGTCGGCCTCGACGCGGTCGGCCCACGCCTGCACGGCGTTCCAGGCGATCTCGCCGCGGGGGTCCGTGCCGGCGTCGAGTTTGACCGCCCGCTTGGCCGCGTCGAACGCCTCGCGCCCCCGGTCGGTCTGCCACAGCCGCTCCGCGAGCAGCCAGTGCGCGATGGGGTCGGCGGGCGCCTGGCGCGCCAGCACGCGCAGGGCGTGCAGGGCGTCGCCGGGTTCGTCGGATTCGGCCAGGGCTTCGGCGAGTTCGCGTCCGACCGCCACCCAGCCGGGCGACACCCGCGCGGCCTGCTTGAGCGCGTCGGTGCGGTCCTCGGGCAGCTCGCTGGCCCGGCACGCGATGCTCAGGTCGATCCAGACGCGCCCGACCATCGGGAAGCGCTCGGTGGCCGTGCGCGCGAGCGCCAGCGCCTCGGCGTGCCGCCCGCTGGAGTTGTAGAGTTGCCCGAGCGCGGAGTACGCCTGCCACAAGTCCGGGCGCTCTTCGAGGAACGCCTCGCACTCGCCGACTAGTGTGTCGAGGTGCTCGGGGGCGTCGATGGTGTCGGTCGCCTGGTTGAAGTACGCCAGGAGGCCGTCGCCGGTGTGCTCGGCGGCGTGCAGCATCTCCGCGAGGTCGGCGAGGGCGGCGCGCTTGTCGTCGGCGCCGCTCGCCGTCTGGACGAGTTCGTAGGCCGCCAACTCGTGGTCGGGGTTCAGGGCGAGGGCGTCGCGGAGGGCAACGGCCACGTCGTCGGGGCGATCCGCGCGGCGGTGCACGTGCGAGAGCACCGCGAAGTACGACGGGTGGTTCGGCTCGAGCTTGCCCGCGGTCTGCACCTGCTCGAGCGCCGCGTCGTGCTCCTTGCGGTCGGCGTGCAACAGCGCCAACTGCCGGTGCGTCCACGCGTCGCCGGGGCAGAGCGCCAGAAGCTCGCGCGTGGCGGCGAGGGCCGCGTCGTCGTGGTCGGGGTACAGGTATTCGGCGCGCAACTTCGCCAGCCCGTAGTGCGCCGGGTAGCGCTGCACCGCACTGGCGAGCGCGCGCTTGGCGGCGGCGCGCCCCTCGGTCTCGGCGAGGGCGCTCGCCGCCGCGCGCAGCTCGTCGGCGCTGAACGGGTCGAGCCGCCACAGCGCCTCGGCGTGCCGCGTGGCCTGGCGGTACTCCGGCAGGAGTCGCGCCACGGCGAGCGCCCCCCGGTGCGCGGCGCGCGGCGGCAGCAGGGTCTCGGCCCGCGCCGCGTCGGCCCGCGCCTCGGCGAAGCGGCCCGAAGCCGCGAACGACTCGGCCCGCGCGAACAAGACGCCACCCAGTGCCGGGTCGCGCCCGGAATCCTTGGCCGCGTCGTGCGCCGCCTCGGCCTTGCTTACCGCGCGGTCGAGGGCTTGTTCGGCGAAGTCGAGGTCGCCCCGCGCGAGCAGCACCGCGTCGAGGGCGCGCACGGCTGCGGGGTCGGGCGAGTCGCCCCGGCCGGCGCGGGACTGCGCGAGGCGCAGCGCCTCGTTGCCCCGCTCGAGCGAGAACGCCGCCCGCGCGTAGCCGTCGCTGAACTGCTCCTCGTCGGGGTCGAGCAGCGTGGCGAAGCGCAGGTACTCCAGCCCCTCGTCGAACTCCTGGAGTTCCCAGTTGAGCGTGCCCAACAAGTAGTACCCCGGCGCGGCCTGGGGGCGGGCGCGCAGCGCGCGCCGCAAGAGCCACCCCGCCTCGGCGCGGCGACTCGGCAGCGGCAGGAGCATCTGCGCGTACGACTGCGTGACCAGCGGCTCGGAGTCGAGCGACCCGCCCGCCTCGGCGAGGACCGCCCTGCGCTCGGCGTTGCGCCCGAGGTCGCGCAGCGTCGAGGCCTCGATGAGGGCCAGGCTCGGGTCGCGCGGGAAGCGGCGGCGCAGCTCCGCTACGGCGCCGAGCGCGAGCACGGGGTTGGCGGTCGCCCGCGCCCAGGCCAGGTCGGCCAGACGGCGGACGCGGTGGTCGGGGAACTTGGCGCGCAGAGTTTCGAGGGCGCCCTGGGCCTTGGCGAGCTTGCGCGCGGCCAGGTGGCCGTTGAGTTCGTTCAGCGCGTCGTAGACTTCCGAGTCCGGCAGTTCCAGCGCGTCGAGTTCCGCGCGGCCCACGCCGGGGGGAAGCGCCACCAGCCCGCGCGGCCCGGCGGCGGCGTAGCGCTCCAGCGTTTGGGGCAAGGGCGCCTCGGCCGAGCGCCCCTCGGGGCCGTCGGCAAAATGCACGCTCTGCCGCACGGGGTCGTAGCCGTGCACCAGGCGCGTCTGGCCGTAGCCCGCGTCGATCAGGGTGGCGACGAACGGCCACCCGCGCGCCAGGATCGCGCGGATCGGCTCGGCACTCATCGTGAACTCGCGGCACGACCAGCCGGCGCGCTCCAGGGTCAGCCGGTCGCCGACCTCGACCGCCTCGCTCGACTCGCCCTCGTCCTGCGGCTTGGGCGGATCGAGCTTGTAGAACGCCGCTAAGCGCTCGACGGCCGTGGCGTCGGCCGGGCCGTGCGGGAGTTCCAGCAGGTACGACGGCGGCAGCCTCCCGCCCGAATCGACCTCGCCCCCCAGCTTCTCGGCGTAGGCGCGGTAGAACGGCTCGTCGATCTTGCGCGCGAACGCCGCGGCGGCGGAGTAGTCGCCGAGGCGGTAGGCGACATCGGCGCGGCGCGCCGACAGCCACCGCGCCGCCTCGTCTTCCAGGAGTGGCGAGAGTTCCTCGTAGCGGTCGAGTGCGCCGGTCGCCCCGGCGTAGTCCATGCGCTCGTAGCGCAGGCTCGCCAACTGGGCGTACAAGACACCGCTCTCCAGGCGCGCCGCACTCGCGTCCAGCACCTCGTAGGCTTCGGCGGTCTTGCCTTCGAGCTGCAAGAGGTGCGTCAGCGCCTGCACGCCTGGGCGGAAGTCGGCCTGCAATTCGAGCGAGTGCCGGGCGCTCGCGATCGCCTCAGGGCGCCGGTCGAGCGCTTCGAGTACGCTCGAGCGCTCGACGGCCACCCACGGGCGGTCGGGCGCGAGCGCGTCGGCTTCCTTCAGGCAGCGCTCGGCGCGGTCGAGGTCTTTGAGCTGCGCGAGCGCCAAGCCCTGGAGCAGTAGCCAGTCGGCGCGGAGTTCGGGCGGGGCGTCGGACCAATCGACCTGCCGGCGCGCGAACATCCAGCACGCCGCGGGGCCGAAGCGGTCGAGGCGGTAGCGCGCGTGGTAGTACACGGCTTCGAGGTACGCCGGACTCTCGCGGTAGGCGACGAGGTGCAGGCGGTGGCCGGTCTTGGGCGCGCCCAACTGGATGGCGAGCCGCCCGGCCATCAGCCGCCCGGCGGGGCCGCGCCACTCCTTCAAGGGGCCGAGGCGCGCCCCGGCCGCGAGCGCCTGGCGGTACAGCCCGCGCAGGTACAGCTCGCGGATCGGGACCAAGTCGGCGGGGGCGATGTCCATTGGCTCTACGCGGGAGAAACTTGTCACGTCTGATTTTCCGCGGGCGTCAGCCCGGCGCCGCGTCGGCGAGCGGGCCGACCTGCGCCAGGACGCCGCCGAGCTGGGCCACGCGCACGCCGTAGCGGTCCAGGAACTCGGCGAGCGCGAACTCGGTGTCGATCCCCTCGGCCCCCACGTGCTCGGCCAAGTCCTGCACGAGTGTGAGGTACGCGCGCTCGATGCTCGGGAGAATCTGGCGGCAGCTCGCCCCGACGCCGGGGAACTCGCCCTGCCAGCGGGCGAGGAACTGCCGCCACTTCGCCGACTGGTCCTGCGCCATCACCTGCGCCCGCAGCACTTGCAGGTGCTCGCGCTGCAACTCGACGACCTGGCGCAGCAGTTCGGCGAGTTCGCCGGCCCCCGCGGGCGGCGCGGCGGGCTGCGGCTCGGGGAGCTTCAGCGGCGGGGCGGTGGCGTAGAGCGATTGGTCCATCTCGAACTGGCGAACCAGACCTGGGGGGGCACGACGGATTATACCCGCCGCACCGCGCGGCGGGCCACCAGACTTCGCCGGGGCCGGTCAAGGAAGCGGTGTCACCTTGACGGCGACCTTCCTGCCTTGACGCACCACGACGACTTCGATCTCGACGTTCGGCTTCTGCGCCCCCATCGCACTCATGTAAGTGCCGATGTCTTTGACCGGCTTGCCAGCAATCTCCACGATCACGTCCTTGTCCTTAATGCCCCCCTTCTCAGCCGCGCCGCCGGGGCTGACGCTATCGACCAGTACCCCGCCCTCCTCGCTCTCGTAGTTGCCCGGCGCGATGCCGAGTTTGGGGAGCGACGGCCGCGCGGCCGAGGGGCTACCGCGCTTCGGCTCGGTCGGGTCTTCCCAGCCGCCCTTGGTCACTAGGTACTTGAGTTTCGCGGGGTTCGTCGCCGCGTACAGCGTACACATTTCGGCGAAATCGACCACTTTCGCCAGGCCCGTGACGTTGATCTTGTCGGGGGTGTCCGAGGGGCGGTGGTAGTCCTTGTGGATGCCGGTGAAGAAGAACAGCACGGGGATTTTCTTGCGGTAGAAGCTGTCGTGGTCGCTCGGCCCCGTGCCGCCGGGGACTTTGAGCACCCGGAAGCTGAGCTTGGCGTTGACGCCATCGACCACGGCTTCTAGCCCCTCGGCCGTGCCGTGGCCGTACACCACCAGCCGGTCCTTCTGCGGCGTCTTGGGGTCGAGTGCCTCGGGGCTATTGGCCGGGGCATCGGCCACCGGCACCACGCGGCCGATCATGTCCATGTTCACCATGAACACCGTCTTATCCAGGGGGA
>CAXTPM010000360.1:0-389 GCA_964245865.1 uncultured Fimbriiglobus sp.
GTGCCCTGGGCCGACGGCGACTTTCCACAGCGGCTTCGGGTCGCCTTTCCACGGGGGCACAGCCTCGGGCGAGGCGCCGTCGCGCGTCGAGCCGAGGAACTGCGGCCAGTCGGCGCCGCACGACGCCGCCATTGCAACAGCCAGTAGTAATCGCGTCACGTTACGACTCCGCCACGACGGGTAAACTCACACGCCCCACCTCATTCATAGGCGCGCGGGGGGGCGCCTGGTTCAAGTGGGCGTGCAAGGGGGCGTAGTTCCAACTCAAGCCGTGCCGGTCGGTCAAGGCTCTCAACTGGGTGATGGCGCCTTCAAGGATCGCTTCGCCCAGCCCTTCGAACGCCGGGTCGCAGTAGTACACCCGGCAGCCCAGCGGACGCTCATTCCTA
>CAXTPM010000360.1:399-5778 GCA_964245865.1 uncultured Fimbriiglobus sp.
CTAGCGGTGCAGAGGTTGCCGACCTGGAACGGACAGCCGTCGCGCGTGACCGGCGGCTCGTAGGCCGGGGCGGTTTCGAGCAGGTAGTCGGCCTCGACTTGGCTCAAAAACAGCGTGTGGCCGTACTCGGTAAAGCGGCAGCAGCGGCCCGAGGCGTCGCAGCGCGGGGCGTGGCCGGCAATTGCCGCATCGACGCCGGCGTACACGAGTTCGAGTTCCGCCCGCACTTGGCCCGTCACGGCTCGCCTCACATGCGGATCACAGCAGCGCGGCGGGCGATCTCGGCGGCGCCCACGAGTTCGCCGTCGCCCGACCCCGGACAGACCGCGACCGCGTGCGCCCAACTTTCGGGCGAGTCGAGGTTCGAGTCCCAGAACGGCCAGGTGCGGCACTGCTTGGGGCGTAGGGCGTACACCGTGCAGCCGCGGCCGCGCTCCCAGAACACGCAGTCGCCGTTGGCCTTCTCGCGCAGCGTCCGCCGGCCCCGGCTCAGCCGGGTGTAGACCGCCAAGAACTCGTGCAGCTTCTCGCCGCGACTCTTGGCGAGCGCCGCGGCCTCGGCGTCGTCCACCCACACGTAGCCCGGCTCGCCGGTGCAGCAGTCGCCGCACTGCGTGCAGGTGAAGCGCAAGCCCTGGGCGTACCACGGCCCCGACTCCGGGGCGGTCGGCGGGGCGGCATCGGCGCGGTCGAGGGGAATGCGGCTCATCGGTAGGACATTCTAGCATAGGCCGGTCGGCTTCCAACCCGGCGCACGGATCGTGGCCGGGGATGAAATCGGGAAAGGCGCGCCCTTGGTCGGGATGTTGCGATTTTTTCCAGCGAGTGTCGGATTTGCCGACACAATCGAGTGTAATCATCGTCAGGCAATAATCACTCGGCGACGCACTCGGCAACGCGGTGCGCAACAAATCCAGAACCGGTGGCGACTGGGCCGTGACGAATCCTGGTTGATCCATGCGTGCGACCGTGCAGGCGACTGCGCAACTCGTCCTGAAAATCGGCTGGGCATTCGTCTGCTCAAGCCGGCAGCGTTTTGCCCATTCCTCAATCCGCCGCCGGCAGTTTGCGTTGCTTAACGAACCGATAAGGGCTGCTGTCGTTCGGTTGTCCGATTGCGAATCCGGCGCGACCGTTGACGCCGGGGCGGCGCCCGGCCAAGATGGGGTCTGCCCGCGTCCCCTCGGCGCCGGGCTGTCGTCCCACTCGTCCGTGAGGATTCCCTCCGATGAAGTTCCGTCCCAGTCTAACGCTACTCGAGACGCGGGAGAACCCCGCCGGCCCGCTGTTCGTGGACCCGATCACCAACCTGCCGCTGCCGCAGAACCAGCAGCCGACGGTCTACCCGCCCGGCGCGGGCGACCCGACCTACACCCCGCCGAATACCGACCCGAACTTCGTCGGCCCGCCCCCGCCCGCCTATTGGACCGACCCGAACTTCGTCGGCCCGCCCCCGCCGTGGTGGCTCCCCAGCACGCCGACCCGCATCGACATGATCCCGCCGGGCGGCTGATCCCTTGCGCCCCGAACGACGCCGGCCCCGGTTCGGACGATCCGAACCGGGGCCGGCGTCGTTTTGCCCCGAACGGCGCTAGACGACGAACGCGCGGGGGTCTTCGATCACGCCGGTGAGGGCCGACGCGGCGACGGTGAGCGGCGAGGCGAGGAACACCTCGGCCGACTTGTGGCCCATCCGCCCTGGAAAGTTCCGGTTCGTGGTGCTGATGCACCGAACCGCGGTGTTCAGGCGCCCGAAGGTGTCCGACGGCCCCCCGAGGCACGCCGCGCACGACGCCTCGCCGATCTGGGCGCCCGCGTCGGTGAAGATTTGCCGGAGGGAACGCGAGCCGATCATCTCGGTGTCCAGCCCCTGGGCCACTTCGGTCGTCGCGGGCACCACGAAGGTGTCGATCTTGACGTGCCGGCCGTTCAGAATGCCGGCGGCGGCGCGGAAGTCGGTGAGCTTGCCGCCCGTGCAACTGCCGATGTAGGCGCGGTCCAGTCTGGTGCCCGCCACCTCACTTACTTTGGCCTTGTTGTCGGGCGAGTGCGGCTTGGCCACGACGGGTTCGAGCTTCGAGACATCGTAGACCTTCTCGAAGCACGCCGGCGCGCCGGGGTCGGCCTTGTGGACGGTGAACGGCTTGTGCCCCGAGCGGTGGGCGCGGCTGCGGACGTACTCTAGGGTGAGGGCGTCGGGTTCGATGACCCCGTTCTTGCCCCCGGCCTCGATCGCCATGTTGCAGAGCGTCATGCGTTCTTCGATGTTGAGCGCGAACACGCCGTCGCCGGTGAACTCCATCGCGCGGTAGGTCGCGCCGTCCACCCCGATGTCGCCGATGACCGCCAGAATCAGGTCTTTGGCCATGAGGTACGGCGGCATCTCGCCCTCGAACACGAAGCGCATGGTGGGGGGGACTTTCAGCCACGTCTTGCCGGTGCCCATCACGAAGCCCGCGTCGGTGTTGCCGATACCGGTGGCGAACTGGCCGAACGCCCCGGCGGTGCAGGTGTGGCTGTCGGTGCCCAACAGCACTTCCCCAGGGCGGGTGTGCCCCTCTTCGGGTAGCGCGATGTGACAAACTCCCTTGTAGCGCGAAGTCCCCACGTCGTAGTAGTACGGCAACTCCTGCTCGGCCGCGAAGGCGCGCAGCACGTCCACGTTGCGGTTCGCCATCGCGTCGGCGGTGAAGATGTAGTGGTCGGGGATGACCACCACCTTCTCGCGGTCCCACACCTTCGCATGTTGGCCGAAGTGCTTCTTAAAGACGCCGATGGTGCCGGGGCCGCACACGTCGTGCGTGAGCAGGACATCGACGTTGACCCAGATATTTTCGCCCGGCGCCACCGCGTCGCGCCCGGCGGCGTGGGCGAGGATTTTCTCGGTCAGGGTCATCGCGGCGGGCATCGGCCGGACTCCGGGGGGCGGCGGTGGGGGCGGGGTATTGTAGCACGGCCCGCCACCAGCGGCTCACGGGGCGGGGTGTCGGCTCGTAAGATGGTTCGGAGCCGGACGCGCCCCCACCCAATTCGGAGTCGTCGCGATGCCACTAACTATCGAACTGCCGGACGGCCTGGCCGAACGACTCGCCGGCGAGGCGGCGCGGCGCGGCCTGTCGCTGCCGGACTACGCCGCGCGGCTACTGGAAGCCGCGCCCAGCCGCGCCGCGCTCTCCGGGGCCGAGGTAGTCGAGTTCTGGCGCGCCGAGGGGCTAATCGGTACGCGGCCGGACATCGCCGACAGCCAAGCCGAGGCCCGTCGGCTGCGCGAACAGGCTCAGCGCCGCATGCCGGCGGAATAATGCTCGTGCTGGACGCCGACATTTTGATTGACATCCAGCGGCTGAACGCGAATGCCGTCGCGTGGTTCGCAAGCTTGACCGACGCGCCCTCGGTGCCCGGACTCGTGGTGATGGAGTTGATTCAGGGCGCGCAGAACGCCAAGCAGGTGCGCGATGCCCTGCGCCTCACCGCCCCGCTGCCGGTCGTCTGGCCCACGGCCGCCGACTGCCAGCGGGCACAGGGGGACTTCGCCACGCTCCACCTGTCGCACAACCTCGGACTGCTCGACGCCCTCATCGCCGCGACCGCCGTCGGCCTATCGGCCCAGTTTTGTACGTTCAACGACAAGCACTACCGCGCGGTGCCGGGCCTGACGACCCTGCGCCCCTACGCCAAGCCTTGAGCCGCGCCGAACCGGAGTCGCACGAGATGGCCGACGCGATGACCGCCGCCGACCGCGACTTCCTCGCCGCCGTGCTGGCCGACCTGCCGTCGGAGGTGCCGAAGCTCGTCTACGCGGATTGGCTCGAAGAACAGGGTGATGCGCGCGGGCCGTTCCTGCGCGCGTTCGTGGAGGCGAGCCGCTCGATGGACCCGGCCGCGTTCCCCGACCCCGCCGGGCTGCCGGAGGAGTGGCTCGAACTCGTCGGCTTCCGCTTGCTGGAGCGGGCCGCGACGGCGGGGGTGGCCGACTTGCGCGATGCGCTCTTGCGGCTGGCCCGGCCGGCGCTGAGCATCTCGCAAGAGTCGGCCGGCGGCGACGGCGGAGCGTTGGGGGCGAGCAAGGTCGGCGGCCGGCCGGACCTGCCGCCGGGGGCCGCGTGGCCGATGGCGCGCGAATGCCGGGCCACGTTCGACTGGTGCGCCGACGAGATTGACGGGCTGGACGGGCCAGCCGAGTTCTTCGGGCAACTGAACTTTGCCGAGGTGGCCGGCACCCAGGCGGCGCGGGAGGCGGGGCTGCCCGAGGCGGGGCTGCTGTCGGTGTTCTACACCAAGTGGTGCGTGGGCATCGACGACCGCGTGGCCGTGGGGGTGATGTTCTTCCCCGAGGCGGACGGGCTGGTCCGCGCCGAGCCGCCGCCGGAGTGCGACGAGTACTACCCGCAATTAATCCGCTTCGCCGAAGTCCTCGACCTCCCGCAAGACTCCGGCGACCAACACTCGGCCGAACGCGGAGTCCGGGTGCCGTACCCCGTGGCCGAGAACGGGGCGTACTACCGGATGCTCGGGCACCTCGGCGACCTCGCCAATCACGACGGCCCCAGTTTCGGGCAGGAAGCCTGGAGGCCGACCCGGCGGCACCGACACCTCGTCACTTGGGAACTGGACTGCGACGACGTGGTATTGGTCATCGACGCCGACGACTTGGCGGCGCGGCGGTTCGACCGGGTCGTGCTGTACCTGGCCGGCACTTGATCGGCGGGCCGGGGTGCTTTCCCACCGCCGGCGACGGTGGGCTTTCGCTTTTGTCTTTGTCTTCAACTGACCACTCTCCACTGACCACTCCTACTGCCGGGCCTCGACGCGCACCACGCCCATGCGCGGGTCCACGGGTTCCGGCGGGCGGTCGAGGTCGCCCATCGCCTGCACGGCCAGTTGGTTCGACGGGTCGAGCTTCTGGGCCTCGGCGAACTGCGCGCGGCCCTCGTCGATGCGGCCGACATCGACTAGCACTTTGCCGAGGAAGTAGCGGGCCTCCGATTGGGGCATGGTGTTGGTCGTCACCAGGGTGGCGAACGCCTCGTCGTAGCGGTTCTGGTGCGCCTGGCAGATCGCCATCGTCTTGAGAGCTTGGCGGTTCTGCGGGTCGCCTTGGAGGACGTTCTTGCACGCGGCCTCGGACGCCGCGAAGTCGCCGAGCACGAACGCGGCCTTGGCCACGGCGAAGCGCAATTCCTGATCGTTGGGGACTTGCGCCAGCCCGGCCTGGATCGTCTTCATGGCGTTGTCGCGGTCGCCGGCGAAGGTGTACACCCGCGCCAGGCCGGTGTAGGCGCCCACCAACTTCGGGTTGGCCTTGATCGCCTTGGCGTAGTGCTGGCGGGCGCTGTCGATCAAGGGGTCGCGGTCGGCGGAACTCTCGCGCATCATCGC
>CAXTPM010000361.1:0-5768 GCA_964245865.1 uncultured Fimbriiglobus sp.
CCGGCCGGCAGCCGGTCTCGACCATCGCCCGGACGAAGTCGCGGAACTGGGGGTCTCTAATGGCGGCGAGAATTTCGGCGAGTTCCCCGACCGAGAGGACGCGGGTGCGCCGGTTGCCCGGCTCGACCTCGACGGCCCGCAGCGGGCTCGGCGAGAGCAGCCCCTGCTTGTCGGCCCAGGCGAACGCGCCCTTGACCGCGAGGGCGGCGTGGCGGCGGGACGCCTTCCACTTCGGGTGGGCGTCGAGCCACCGCGAGACGTGGAAGGGTTTAATATCGGCGGCAGGGACGCGGCCGTGGGCCTTGCAGAACTTTCGGAGGAAGTGCCGGTAGAGGTCGTAGGTGGCCGGCGCGTGCCGGGCCTGACTGTGGTCGAGGAACAGGTCGCAGAGCAGGGCGGCGGCGAGGCCGGCGGGCGCGGGAATGTTCCCAGGCCGGCGGGCCATGAGTTGGAAGTACGCCTCGTAGGCGGCCTTCTCGGATTCGGCTTTCGGACCTTTGGCCAAACGCACCTGGCGCCCGTCGAACTCGACGAACCAGGCGGACTTGGAGGCGCGGTACCACGGCTTCGGCTGACGCATCGAGTAACCCTCCCGTTGGAACACGGGTGAGCCGGAAGGCTTACTCTTGGCCCCTGACTGGTTGCCGCCGGTCAGGGGTTTTTTGCGCTACAGACCTGTTCGTCGCAGAGTACCCAAGCTTGAAGTCTGCCCGGAACTCTGCCCACTTCGCATCCGGGGCTTCTTTGCAGGCAACGGAATCCGTTGCCGGCAAAGGGTTTCCGTCAGTCGGGCCGGCGGGATTTGAACCCACGACCTCTTGCACCCCAAGCAAGCGCGCTAGCCAAGCTGCGCCACGGCCCGATGCCAGTGTTATAGCCCCGCCGCGCGTAGTCCGCAACGGCAAGTTCGGGTCGCGCCGCCGATTCGCCCCGCGCCCCGGCCTCTCCGGGCGAACCGGGCCGGGGGCGCTTGCACTTCGCCCCGCGCGTCCGTAGCCTCAAGCGCAGCCGACTTGCCCGGCGCGGATGCCCGCCAACGCTGGAGCCGCTCGCCGCGTTCACTCGACACGACGACCACCCCTCCCGACCCGGCTGGGCCGCGCATGACGCTCCGAACCCGACTCGCCCGCCCGGCCCTCCTCGCGGGCCTCCTCGCCGCCACCGCCTCGCTCGGGGGCGCCCAGCCGCCGGGGCCCACGGCCGTGTCGGCCACCCCCGTCGGCGCCGACCTCACGCGCATCGCCGAACTCAAGAGCGGCAAGCTGCTCGTCACCGGCGCCGACGAGGCGGTCAACAAGGCGCTGCTCACGAAGTTCGCCCGGTTCTACGCCACCAACGCCTACGACGACAAGTATTACGCCCTCCCGACCGGCACCGCGCTCGCGCCGCGCAAGACCGAAGACACCTTCGACAGCGTCATCAGCGAGATGAACCAGCGCCTCGTGGTGCCGACCCCCGAGGTGGGACTGGCGAACATGCGCGTCGAGCAGGGCGTCTACCTGAACGCCTTCGGCGACGCGCTCGACGCGGCCATCGGCGAGGTGCTCCAGAAGCCCAACCAGCGCGCGATCGTGCGGGTCAACGCCATGCGCCTCTTCGCCGCCGCGTCGGCCTCGGGCGCCAAGGCCCACGGCCGCACCATCCTGGCGATGCTCAAGAATCAATACTTCAAGGAGGCCGGCAAGCCCGCCGAGACGCCGCCGGAGGTACTGATCTGGGCACTGCATGCGGCCGAGAACCTGTTAGCGGCGCGCGACCTCCAGTTCGTCGGCAGCAAGACCGCCGCGAACCGGCACGTGCTGGCCGGCGACGAGCTGGCGCAACTCGCCAATGTCCTCGACGAGATGATTGTCAAGGGTCCGCCGGTGGCGTCGAAGGCCGCGCCGGCGCCCGCCGCCCCCGCCGGGCCGGTCGAGTTCGCGGAGGCCGGCGCGCCGGCCGCCCCTAAAGACGCGCCCCCCGCCGCCGGGCCGACCGGGAACCTGGAGGCGAAGCCGCTCACCCCCGAGCAGCGCGCGGTGGTGCTGTACTACCGCAAGCAGGCCGTGCGGGCGCTCTCGAAGTTCCGCACCGACACGGTAGTCGGGCGCGCCGGCACCATCGACGCCCGGCCAGGGTTCACGCTGGCGCGCGTGGCGACCGACGACATCACCCTGAGTCTGCCGACCACCCCCGCCGAGGCCGCGGAGGCGTTCGCCGGCATCTGCAACCTGGCCTCGCCGAGTAACGAAATCAACCTCGACGAGATGGTCCGCGCGCTCGCCGAATCGGCACTCATCATGGCCCGGCCGAAGTCCGCCGACGACGGCGACAAGAGCCTGCCGTGGCGCTACACCGCCGGGCGTCTGACGGCCGCGTCGGCCAACCTGACGCAGCTCGCGCAGTCGAACCCCCGCTGGCGCCAGAACGCCGGGGCGGTCGCCGGCGTTCTGCGCATCGTGCAGTCGGAGGTGCTCCAGCCGCTCTCGGTCGAGGCGCTGGGCGGCACCGGCAAGCCGCAGACCGAGGGGCTGGTGGGGTGGCTCTCGGGCAACCCGCCCAAGGACGCGGCGCGGAACCTGTACACCGACAGCCCCAAGTACCAGCTCAAGCCGCGCCCGCCCGGAAATTAGTGGCACCCGGCTTTAGCCTTTGCGACACTGAGTGCAGCGACCGCCGACCGCCGAACGACCGCCGCGACACCCCCGAGGACCGACGATGCCCCTGTTGAACTGGCGCCGACTCGCCCCGCCCGCCCTCGCCCTCGCCCTCTGGGGCACGGCCGGCGCCGGGGCGGCGCTCGCCCAGGCCGGCCCCACCAGGGTCGCGCGGCCGGGCTACGTGATTCTGCGCGTGGACCTGAACGCCTCGTCGGACGCCACCAACGCCGGCGGAGGCCTGGGGTCGGGCGGCTCTTCCGGCGGTTCGTCGGGCGGGCCTCCCGGCGGGCGCGGCGGCCCCGGCGGCGGTCGGCCCCCCGGCGCGGGCGGACCCCCCGGCGGCTTCGGTGGCCCGCCCCAGGGGAACAGCCCCAACGCCGCCGCCTTCGACCCGGCCAAATCGGTCGCGGTGGTCGTGCCGTACTCGGACATCTTCAAGCGCCTGATCTACCCGAAGTTCGCCGCGTCGCCGGGCCGCAACGAGAGCCTCCAGGCGATCAAATCGACCTTCGGCACGAGCCTCCTGTACGAGGACGGCCGGTTCATCCGCATCTACCCCTTGAAGATCGGCTTCTCGCTCGAAGCGGTCGTCAAAGCCCGGCACAACAACTGGGTCAAGGCCAAGGACGCCCAGGACGGCTACAACCTCGTGGCCGAGGCGCTGTCGTACAACCTGCCGGACCTCGCGCAGCAGTACGCCGGCGAACTCGCCCAGTCGGTCGCCGCGAAGAAAGACTCGGCGCCGCCGGTGACGGTGGCCAACTTCCTCAAAGCCTTCGCCGAGGTGTCGGGCAAAATCGCCCAGCCCTTGCCCGACGACCCCGAGGGCGTCAGCAAGTGGCAGTCCACCCTCGGGGCCGCGGCCTCCGAGCAGAGTCCGCACTACGCGCTCATCCACTGGGGCGACCAGGCGGTGACGCGCGAGGGGATCACCCGCCGCCTGGCCATGCTGGAGCAGAACTTCAAGGCGTTCTACCTCTGGCACGCGCTCGGCGGCGCGGCGCTGCCGATGCCCGCGCAGAAGCTCACCGTGGTGCTCGCCAACGCCGGCGCCGACGTGACCCGCATGCGCGCCGCGCTCGACGGCAGCCCCGTCGTCTCCGACTCGTTCTACTCGCCGGGCACCAACCTGGTGGTGCTCAGCCCCGAGCGCCTGGACGAGGCGGGGCGGTCGTTCACCAAGCTGGCGAGCGAGCGCTACAGCGTCGGCTGGAACCGCGACGAACTCCTGAAGGGCGTGGCGCCCGCCCCGTCGGCCGGGCAGAACCCCGCCGAGGCGGTGCAGATGATGACGATTTCCCTCATCGACCGCGCGCTCGACGAGGAGATGACGATGGCGGCGGTGACGCGCGAGTGTACCCGGCAACTCTTTAGCGCCTCGGGCGCGGTGGCCCAGCACGTGGTGCTGCCCGAGTGGCTCGACAGCGGCCTGGCGTGCGTGCTGCAAAAACCCAAGGGGCCGGTCTACACGCAAGACCCCAAGCAGGGCACCCTGATGACCGTCGGCCTGGCCAGCGGCTACGGCACGCCGAACTTCGTACTCCTGCGGCAGTACCGCGAGATGCGCGCCACCGGCGAACTCAACCCCGACGCGGTGGAAATGCTGAAAAACACCCTCGGCGACGGCTACTTCGGCGCGGCGCGCGACGGGGCCGACATCGACCCCGCGCCCAAGAAGGAGGCCGAGGGCGTGGCGGGCGGCGGCGAGGGTGCCCCCCAGGGTGGCCCCGGTGGCCCCCCCGGCGGGCGCGGCCCCGGCGGGCGCTCCGGCCCCGGTGGCCCCCCCGGCGGACCTGGCGACGAGGGCGGGGGGCGCCCCGGTGCCGGCCCCCCCGGCGCGGGCGGCGGCAACGGCGTGCCGACCACCCAGGTCGATCCCGAGGAGCGCGCCCGGCGCCTCAGGCGCAAACTCGACGCCAAGGCCCAAGTCACCGCGTGGGGGCTGACGTTCTACCTCGCCAAGCGGCAGATGCCGGCACTTTTGAGCTTCTACGGCGAACTCAACAAGCTGCCGCGCGACATGCGGCACGACCGCGAGACGGTCACGCGCCTCTTCGCCAAGTCGTTCGGGCTACTCGCCCCGAACGACCCCTCGAAGCTCGACGCGGCGCAGTTCAAGCAGTTCGCTGAGGGCTGGGTGGGGTTCCTGAACAACCACCCGACGTTCGGCGTCGATATCCCGGTCACGAGCGCCGGGGGCCAGAACGGCCCCGGCCTGCCTCCGCCCCCCGGCGCGCCCGGCGGCTTCGGCGGCGGACCCGGCGGGGGCGGCGGACCCGGCGAGGGGGGGAACTAGTCGGCAGGGGTTCGCGCGGGCCGGGGGGGTAGAATCCGCCGGCCCGCGCGAACCCCTTGACGGCCCGGCCGCTCCCGGTACTATGTGACGAGTGCTGCGGGAATGGCGGAATTGGCAGACGCGCTAGATTCAGGTTCTAGTGACCGAAAGGTCGTGGAGGTTCAAGTCCTCTTTTCCGCACTCGACTGACGCTGAAACCGAGACGCCGCGGGGCCGACTTCCAAACAGGAGTCGGCCCCGCGGCCGTTTAGTCTACCCGCCCCCTGTCGGGTTGCCCGACGCCCAATTCGGGGCCAGCGATTTTGCACTGGTGATCCGGCATTGCCGCAGGTGGCACGGCGGTCATAATGTCCCCAATCGTTACGGGTGATCGTGCCCGCCCCCAACCCCGACGCCCCGCGTCTCCGAGTAGGGTCGCCGGACGTTCCCTTCTCGCCACCCGGAGCCGCACCCGATGCGCTGCCGCCTCGCTCTCGTCGCCATACTCGTTTGGGCCGGCGCCGCGTCGGCGCAGCCGCCGACTTACAGTCGCTGGACCGGCAACACCGCGATTACACCGGCCCAGGGGAACTACAACTTCGGCACGCCGCTGGAGCTGACCTGGGGGTTCATGGCCAGCGGGACCGCCATTAACGACTCCGGGACCAGTGGATTTGCCAACGGGACGAACAACCTCCCGGCCCGCCTGGACGCGATTTACGGGAGCCAGTCGGTGTGGCAGCCGATCTTTGCGAGCACGTTCGATCGGTGGAGTTCCGTCAGCGGGCTGACGTACCGCAACGAGGCCAACGACAGCGGAGCCTTCGGCTCGTCGGGGCAGTCGGGGGTGCGGG
>CAXTPM010000362.1:0-3096 GCA_964245865.1 uncultured Fimbriiglobus sp.
ACTTACCACACCAAGCGGCTGGCGTTCGCCGCCGGACTCCGGCAGGACTGCACCGACATCGTGCGCTTCTCGCACGGGGCGTCGAGCGGCCGGAGGGTCTACGCGAGTAGTTTCATTCCGGGGCTGCACGACACCTGCGTGGTCTTCACGAAGTCGGAACCCAGCCAGTGCGGTGCTCGCGCCGCACGTCTGACACGAGTTGCGGGTTGAGCGCGATTCACGCAGACGAGTGGCGCCCGAGCTCGGGGCTGCGCGGCTGGGCGGTCGTCCTTCACGGGATCTTCACCGGCTGTTCGCGCCCCTCACACGAGCACTGCGTACCCTGAGTGTGCATCTCCTGCCGATGCGTTCCCATCTGCTGGCGCCCCCTCTCGTCGGGTCCGCCGGTGATCGGAGCGACGCTCCCTGTTCACATAGGGGTGATCGCACCATGGCTCGTCCAAACCTCGCCGCGTCTTGTGACTCCGCCCGCAGCATTTTCCTCACCCACCGCGCCTCAGAAGACATCAACGCACTCATCAACGGGCTGCTGGGCCACGAGTTCGTCCAGCACCACATCAGGCTCGCTTCACGGCGCCTGCCGGCAGACGCGCGCCGCGACGACGCCGTCGGCCTCGCGGTGCGCCGGCTGGGGCGCCGTTTCGAGCGGACTCGGGGGCACGACTACCGCGACGACGGGGTCGAGTGCTTCGGGCGGTACGTCGCGTGCCTCACCGCGCGGTACGTTTGCTGGGCCTACCGCGAACTCGCCCGCAACCGAAGCCCGGCAGCCAACCTTGGGGGCGCGCCCGACCCGGACGCGGTTTCGGCGAGCTTCATCGAACTGGACGAATGGCTGTCCGCCGAAGACACGATTCTCATGGTCAGTTCGGTCCTCGTGCCGGCGATTCAAAAACTGCCGCCGAGGCAGAGAGAAGTTTTGCTCGCGTGGATGTGGGACGAAGACGCGAAAACCACCGCCGCGCGACTCGGGGTCAAAAAGCAGGCGATCTCGAACGCGCGGACGAAAGGTCTCAAGCGCCTCAAGACACTCATCGCCCAACAAGAGCGCTAGAGCAACTTCGAAGACGGGGTCGCCGCGCGGGTTGCGAGCAGCGCGAGCCAGACCGAGCGCCACGGCCGGAACGACCGAATGCGTTCCGCAATTTCGGTCGCCTCGGGCGCCGGCAACTTGCCGTCGAGGAGCCGACCGACCCGCTCCGGCGCGTCGGGACCGAGGGGGGGGGCCTCCGCGTCCGGCCTGAAGTCGGCGCGGAGCCCGAATAACGCTTCAACGGGGAAACTGCCGTCGCTGTACTCGCTCGTGCGGTCGGGCATGGGCCTACTTCTTCCGGGCGAAGATGTCGGCGGCGCTGACTTCCCACCCGTTTGGATCGGCATTTCTGTCCCGAAGAATCCGCTGAATTTTAGTGTACTCGGCTCGTGCCGGTCTTTTCAAGGGCGAAGGCGGCGCGGCCGGACGCGCCGCACGCGGCCCCGTGACCCAGTATTATGCGGAAGGATCGAGACATGGCTATCCCCACTAATCAATCGCCGGCGGTCAACCCGCCCGAAGCCGCCCCAATCGCGGACGTGCGGCCCCCCGAAACCCCGCGGGTTGGTCGCAGGCTCAGAATTGCCGCACTGGCGGCCGTGACGGCGGCCGCGTTTGTCAGCCTCGCCATGCCGAAGTGCCTCGCGCACGAGGTGTGCGACGAACTGCTGCGCGGCGCCGGCGGCGGGCTCGTGATCGGGCTGGTCGTGACCGGCTTCCGGCTGGCGCTTGCCAGCTAGCGGCCGCGAGTTCACCCCAGGTCGGCCGGGACCCGGCCGACCCAGGACCGGTTTCGGTACCGCCCCCGGTGGTCCATTCCGTACCCGACGAGCTGGTCGTCGCCGAGATCGAGGTCCGGGAAGCCGACCAGGGGCGGCGCGGAGTCCGCGGGGTGCACGGCCGCGCCGGCCCTGCTGAACAGTGCCACGGCATCCACCCGGCCGGCGCCCGCCGACTTCAGCGCCCCGTACAAGTCCAGCATGGTCCGGCCGGTGGCGATGACATCGTCCACGAGCAGTACGTCCCGCCCTCGCACGTTGGCCCAGTCGATCAGGGCCAAGTCGGGGGCCGGGCGTGGGTCGAGCGTCGCCGCCGCCTTGACCACCTCCAGCCGGACGGTCACGGACTCGAACGCGCGGGCGCGGAGCAGGTCCGCCGTGAACACGAGCGCGCCGGTCAGGACCGACACGACGGTGACCTCGCGGCCGTGGTACCTCGCCGCGACTTCCGCGCCGAGTTCCCGCACCCGGATCGCAATCTGATCGGCAGTGTAGAGCTGACGGACGCCATTTTCGGTGCGCATAGTTGGGGGCTGAGCCGACGCGGTGCCGCGAGTCAAAACCCCAAGCTATTGTGAAAATTGAGTTAAGTCCACGCTGGTCGGGGCGTTGACACCCGACGCCGCCTAGTGCTAGGCTGGCCGCCGCCAATGACCGAAATCGACCCAACCCTCCCGCACTGGATGACCGTAAGCCGGGTCGCGACCGATTACATCGCGTCCCCTGCGACGGTCGAGGCCGACGCGCTCGCGCTGCGGGGGCGCCTGATCGACGGGGGCATGGGGCGCGACGAGGTTTCGGCGAAGTGGGTGCGCACCGGCGCGGTGCGGGGCAGAGTGAGAGTGACAAGCCTCAGCGGCGAAGCGGCGGCTCGTCTCGGGTACCGGCCCCGCGATGCGGCCCTCGACGCCCCTGGGGGCTGGACGACCGACTACGTGGCGAGCCGCCGCACGGGGCTGCCCTTCCGGCGAGTGGTCGCCGAGACCCGCGCCCTCCGCGACGCGCTCGTCGCCGACCTGGTCGTCGCCGGCCTCGCGCCGGAGTCCGCCAAAAGTGTCGTCGCCGAGCGGCTAGTCCGACTCGTCAGGCCGACGTTGGGCAAGCACAAGACCTGGATCGTCCACGACGACGCTGTCAGGCTCCTGCCGGCCGGGCCAACCGGCCTAGACACGAACCACTCGGGCGTGCCACACCGCGAGGTGCTCAGCGGACTGGTCGCCGGACTCGAAGCGGCCGGCCACGCGCGCAGCGAAGCAGTCGCACTCCTCGTCGGCGAGCTGGAGG
>CAXTPM010000362.1:3106-5758 GCA_964245865.1 uncultured Fimbriiglobus sp.
GCTCGGCCACCCAGCGGCACCGGGCCGGTTCAGATAGCCGGGTCGGGCGGGCGCGCCCGACCCGACGTTGCGCGCAGGGGTAGTGGCCAACCGCGAGCGAGCAATTACGCCTCGACGGCGATCGCGGTGACGACCGTCGCGTCCGGGTCGCCGCCCGCCCTTCCCGGCTCGGCCGCCTCACGCACCCACAACAGGCGGCGGGTGAGCGCCGCCTCGAACACCGGCCGGAGGTTCCGGCCCCGCACCGTGACGACCCCGTTGGCGAAGTGCAGCGCCAGCCCCGCCGACGGGTCGAACCGGACCCGGCCGAGCAGCCCGTAGTCGAACGCCTCGCCGTCGCCCGTCGCCCGGCGCAGCTCGAGCATGAACGCCGCCTGGCGCGGCCCCCGCAGCCGGCCGTAGCACGGGAACTCGTCCTCGGTGTCCTCCGGCTCCGGGGGTTCGATGTGTGGCGAGGTCGGGGCCGACCCCGCCCGGCTGCGCTGGAGGATGTCGGCGATGCTAGCGCTCACGGGCGGACTCCCGGCGGGGCGTGTGGGCAAGAGTGTGGTCGCGCGCCGGGGCCGCGGCGGCCCGGCGGTACCCGGCGGCGTCAAGACCCCGGCGGGCGTAAGTCTCGGCCGTGCTCCTCAGCCGCCGCAGCCGCGCGGCGGCCTGCTCCCAGGTCGACGGCCCGCGCCGCGCCGGGCCGAACACGTCGGAGGCCGCCGGGGGCCGGTCGGACTCCCCCACCGCGGCGCGAAGGGCGGCCTTGTCGTCGGTGTAGACGGCCACCCCGGACGACCCCTTCGAGCGCGACACGCTGACGTAGAACTGCTCCAGGCTCGCCGCGGCCGCGCTCGCGGCCGACTGGGCCACGAACACGGTGCCGCCCACGGTGCGCCCCTGCGAGGCGTGCGAGGTCACGACCCACCCCGGCGCGAGGTGCCCGTGCCCGCGCGGCACCACCCGGCCGCCCGTCAAGCGGATGTCGCCCGCCGGGGTGAACCCCGCCACCTCGGCCACCGACCCCGAGTCGAGCCGCCTGCCCCCCCTGTCGTAGCCGTTGAGCGTGAAGCGGACCCGGTCCCCGGCGGCTAAGACTATCGGACGCGGCCGGTACGCCTGGAACCGCGCGGCCTCGTCGAAAGGAAGCGCCCGCTCCTCCCCCGACTCGCGCCGCACGCGGACCTCCCCGCCGGCCCGGCCGACTACGGCGGCGCGCTCGCCCCGGCGCCAGCCCCCCTTGGCGTTCTGGTGGAACTGGACCGCGTCGCCCGGCTCGTAGCTCGCCGCGTCGCGCCGCCCGGCCTCGGTCAGGTTGAGCGACTCCAGGCGGGTGAACGCCCGCTCGTCGGCCGCCAGCCTCCCCCGGCCGCGGCCCAGCACGTCGGCGTACTCCGAGGCGAGCCGCCCGTAGCGCTCGCCGGGGTCGGCGACCTCGCGGACGAACCCCAGTGCGTCGAGCCGGTCGAACCCCTCCGCCCCCCGCCCGGCGGCGAGCGCGGCGACGGCGTCCTTCAGCCGGCCGGTCTGGCGGACGATCTCGGCCAGCCCCGCCGGCCGCACCCCCGAGCGCTCCTCCAGGAGCCGCATCGCCGCGCCGCGCTCCGGCGAGCGGTGCTGGCCCGTGTCCCCCGAGAGCACCACCCGCGCGCCGTGGCGGTCGGCCAGGGCGACCAGTCGCGCCATGGTCCGGGCGCCGACCAGCCCCGCCTCGTCGATCAAGAGCAGCGCGTTGGCGAGCTTGCGCTGGTCGGCTTCGCTGGCGAGCAGGTGCGCCACGGTGCGGGAGTCGAACCCGTCGGCGCGGAGCACGGCGGCCGCGCCGGTCGTGGGAGCGACCGCCACCACCGGCCGGCCGGTGGCCTCGACCGCGATCCGCAGCTCCGTCAGGAGGGTCGATTTGCCGACGCCGGCCTTGCCCGAAAGGATCTGCAGCCGGTCGAACGAAGTCAAGAGCGAGGCGAGCGCCCGGCGCTGGCCGGCGTTGAGGTCGCGTCGCGCCGGCGGCCGGCCCGGCCCCCAGCCGCCGAGCGGGTCGCACGCGCCCCGCCCCTCGCGGGCGAAGCGGACGAGCGCCCGCTCCTCGGAGAGCACCTCGGGGAGCGTCGCCACCGCCCGGCCCCCGCGCTCGGCGATGAGCCAGCCCTGCCGGCCGACGGCCGCGGCCACCGCCTCCGGGGTGACCGACCCGGCGCCGTACTTGAGCGCGGTCGCCTGCAGCGTTCTCACCGGCACCACGCTCTCGGTGGCGAAGTGGTGCTCGGCGGCGTGGGCGAGCGCCCGGTCGGCGGTCGGCCCCAGTCGGGTAGGGCCGACCGGCCCGGCGCGGAGCGAACGCTCGTGCGCGGCCGCGACGGCCCGGCGCTCGTCGGGCGTCAGTCTGGCGTCCCAGTGTGCCGCGAGTTCGTCCGCCGGGACGGGGCGGCCCTTTTTGCGCCGGGTCGCCGCCCCGAGCCGGGACTTGGCCGAGGGGTCCGAGACGCCCCGGCGTTCGGCGGCCGCCTCGACCTCGGCGGTGCGGCGGCTGAACTTCTCGGCGAGGCCGCGCGGCAGCGCGAGGTCCCAGCCGCCGGCGCGGCGCTCGATGTCGTAGCCCAGACCCGCGAGCCGGGCGGCGAGCTGCGCCTCGAACGCCGCCTCGTAGTACGGGCGGTCGCGGTGCAGGTC
>CAXTPM010000363.1:0-5756 GCA_964245865.1 uncultured Fimbriiglobus sp.
CCGCTGCCGGCGTGGGCGGTGTCGGCGACGTTTCTGGCGGTGCTGCTCTGTAGTCTCACGACCGAGTTGATCGGGGTCCACGCGGTGTTCGGCGCGTTCCTGCTGGGGGCGATCCTGCCGCACGACGGCCGGGTCGCGCGCGACTTCGCGGCCAAGCTCAAAGACCCCGTGACGGTGCTGCTGCTCCCCGCGTTCTTCGCCGTCACCGGCCTACGCACCCGCATCGGCCTGATGGACAGCGCGGCCGACTGGCTCTGGTGCGGCGCGGTGATTCTGGTTGCCACAGCGGGCAAGCTCGGCGGCACCTACGCGGCCGCGCGCCTCACGGGGCACACCCGGCGCGACGCGGCCGCGCTCGGGGCGATGATGAACACGCGCGGATTGATGGGGCTGATCGTACTCGACGTGGGGCGCGAGTTGGGCGTGGTCGGGCCGAAGCTCTACGCGATCCTGGTGCTGACGTGTCTGGCGACCACGGCGATGACGGCGCCGGCGCTCTCCTGGCTGGGGCGGCGGGGCCGCGCGTGACCCCGACGCTGCTGTTCCGCACCGACTCCGATAGCGAGGCCGAACTGCCCGCCGCGCGCCGGCACTGGGCCGTTCAGCACGACCGCGCGCTCTGCCGGGACGCGCTTGTAGTCGGCCGCTACTCGGTGCTGCCGTTCTACGACGCGCTCGAAGCCGACCTCGCCGGGCGCGGCTGCCGGCTGGTGAACAGCCACGCCCAGCACCGCTGGATTGCGAACTTCGACTACTACGACGCCTTCCGCGGCGTCACGCCCGAGAGTTGGTCCGAGGCCGAGTTCGAGGCCGCGCCCGACGGGCCGTTCGTGATCAAGGGCCGCACGAGTTCGTTCAAGCACCGCTGGCGCGAGCTGATGTTCGCCGCCGACAAGGCCGACGCCGCGCGGAAGGCGGCGCTCTTGCGCGAGACACCAGTGATCGCCCAGCAGGGCTTGTTGTTCCGCCGCTACGTGCCACTGGAAACCTTCGGCCACACCGAGAGCGGCCTGCCGATCTCCAACGAGTGGCGGTTCTTCTTCGTCGGCACCCGCCTGGTTACGCACGGCTACTACTGGGCGCGCCTGACCGCTGCGCGCCCCAGTTTGGATGCCGCGGGGCCGGCGTTCGCCTACCAGTGCGCCGCGCGGGTCGCCGCCTCCGGGGTGGGGGCGGCGTTCTTCGTCGCCGACATCGCCCGCACAGCCGCCGGAGACTGGACGCTGATTGAGTTGAACGACGGCCAGACTTCGCGCCTCGGCGACATCGAGGCGGACGAGTTCTACCGCGAGTTGCGCGCGGCCTGCGGGGAGTTGGAATAAACTAGCCCGGCGGGCCGGGTAGCGGGTGGACTGGCCTCGCCGGGAATCACTTTGAGACACGCTCCATGACCCCCGCCGTCGCCGACGCCCTCGCCAATGGCGACCTCCACGGCGCCCTCGCGCTCCAAGCCGAAGTCTCGCCGTCGGCCGAGTCGCAACTACTGCACGCCGAATTGTTGTTCCTCGCCGGGCGACACGACGAGGCCGGCGAAGTCTTCGGTTCGATTGAGTCGGACGACCCCGCCTGGCCCGCGAGCCGGCGCGAGTTCCTGCGGCTGGTCCGCGCCGAGACCATGCGCCTGGGCCTGCGCCGCACGCGGCTCGGGGCCGAGTTCGAGCCGCCGCACTTCCGGCACCGCGTGGCGGCGCTGCGGCAGTTCCCCCTCGGCGACCCCGAGCGCGCGGTGCGGCACATCGACCGATCCGACGCGCTGATGCCCGAACTCGTGGGCCACGCCGACGGGGTCGAGTTCGAGGGCTGGCGCGACGGCGACGACGGCCTCGGCTCGGTCGGCGAGTTCTTCGCGCGGGGCCGCTACCTGCTGCTTCCGTGGGACGCCGTGCGCACGCTCGTGCTCGAACCCGCCGCCGGCCCCCTGGATGCGGCGTACCGGCCGGGCGGATTGACGCTAGTTGGCGGCGAGCAACTGAGCGTCACGGTGCCGCTGACCTACGCGCGCTCGGCCGAGTGGGGCGGCGAGTTCGCGCTCGCCCTCGACACCGACTGGGGCACCTCCGACGACGCCGACGGCCCGGTGCGCGGCGTCGGCGCGAAGGTGATGCACTGCGGCGGCGAGGAACTCGTCCTCGGCTCGGTGCGGCGCCTGGACCTGCGCCCGACACGGGAAGTCGGCGGGGCGGGGCCGATCCGGCTGAACTGAGGGGGCGGCTAGTCCAGCAGCCGCCGCCGGCGCGCCATCTTCACCACCGGCGGCAGTAGTGAGCTGCCGAACGCGCCGGCCAGGGTCGTCACGCCGACCAGGATCGCCGCGACCCAGACCGGCCCGCCCCTGGACTCGTCGCGCTGGAACAGGCTCAGCAACCCGTCGGCGGCGGGGCGGAACGCGGGGTGGCCCGTCGCCGCGAGTGCCGCCCCGGCCGCGCCGACGAGCAGGCCCGCCAGCAGCCCGTGCGCCCAGCCGCGCTTGGTGGAGGCGCCGGCCAGCACGCCCGCGGCGAGCACGAACACCAGCCCGATCACCGCCGACGCCTCGTTCGCCACCGACGGCCCGCCCATCGTCAGCAGCCCCGGCGAGGCGCTCTTCAGGCCCGCGCGGATCGAGTCGGCGCCGACCAGACCCAAGACAGCCAGCGGCACCGCGACCGCCACGCGCGCCCAGTCGAGGCGCTCCTCGGGGACGATCGACCGGCCCCCCGCCGCGGCGAGGCGCGCCACCGAACTGCCGCGGCTCTTGATCTCGGGCACGGGGATCGCGCGCGGCGGCGCCCAGAGTTTGCTCCCGACCTGCCCGGCGACCGCGGCGACGGCGGTGAGAACCCCCAGCAGCGGGGCGTCGTCGGCGGTGAACGGCTTGCGCTCCCCGGCCACCACCGCGACCATCCCCAAGAGCGTGCCGGCGACCAGCCCGACCGCGCCGCCGGTGAGTGCCCCCTGCGGCCGGCCCGCGCCGGCGAGCAGCCCCCCGAGCGCCACGCTCAGCACCTCGAGCGCGACCATCGAGTATTTGGCGACCGCCGGCGCGGCGTCGGCCCCGCCGAGCACTCCCGCCACCCCCAGCACGACCTCGCGCGCGGCGACCACCGTGCCGAGCGCCACCACCGTGCCGACCGCCAAGCGCCCGGCGGGCGTCGGGGCGATCGGCGCCGGCGGCGCCTCGCGCGCGGCCGACTCGAGCGCCGCGGCCTCGAAGGGCGTGACGAGGGGCGCGGCGCAGCGCGGGCAGCGATCCCCCGGCGGCGCGGCACTCCGGCAGGTGGGGCAGTATAACGGCATCGCAGGCATCCACGCGAGGAGTCGGTCGCGGGGAATGTAGAACGCGGTCGGTCGCAGGGCAAATCCCAGCGACCCGCACCCCGCCAGGAACTCACTTGCTCGTCGTCGCTCGCCGGGGCGGCGGGGGTGGGGCGGGGTCGGCCCAGCGCGGCGCGAACCCGGCGCGGCGGAACTCCAGCGGACGACCGCCGCGGTCGGTAACGAAGAGCACGCCGTCAATCACCTCGGCGCGCGCCTCCTCGACCCGGCCGCGCTGCACGCCGCGCCAGGCGTCGAACTTCGGGACGATTCCGACCAGGGGGCGCATCTCGGCATCGACCACCACGGCCTCGCCGCGCATCCGCCAGCGGGCGACCGGCGGTTGCACGCCGGGCGCGGGCCGGCCGTCGGGCGTAAACAGCCCCGAGCGCAGCGTGCGGTTCGGCAGGAACTCGATAACGGGCACCACCCCGTCCGGCAGGGCCGGCGAATCGACTTGCGCCCAGCACCCCACGAGCGCCCGCTCCCCGGCCGAGAGGCGCGTGGCGAGGTGCCAGGCTCCCGCGGGCACGAGGAGGGCGAGGGCCGCAGCGGCGGCGCGGAGGAGGTGCTTGCGGCGGCACATCGTTCGACCCCCGGTTACGCAGGCCCGTCCACTCAGCGAATCGCCACTCGCGCGTCGGCGACCCGGCCGTCGCGGCCCAGTCGCAGCATGAGCCACTCGTCGTCCAGCGGGAGCAGAGTCCGCTCCGGGCCGAGCCGGTAGGCCATGTCCCAGTCGGGGTACCCGGCCCCCGGCTCGCCGAGCATTGCCACCACCTCGCCCCGCGTCAGCCCGAGAAGGGCGTTCTCGGCGAGTAGGCGATCGGCCATACGCGAGCGGGTATTGGTGTCGAGGGGGTCGGCCAAGTGCCACGCCGCCGCGTCGAATGGGCGACCCGGCGGGGCGAGAAACCAGTACGCCCACCCGGCGCAGGCGACTAGCGCGGCGGCGAACAGGACTTGCTTCCAGTGCTTCCTCACCGCGCGCCTCCGGTTCCGATGAACTACCGCCGCGGCCGCAACTCGCGCAGGGCTTCGAGCGTGTCGCGCATGTCCGCCGGCAGGGGTGCTTCGATCTCGACCCACTGGCCCCGCTTCGGGTGCTGGAAGCGTAGCCGGAAGGCGTGCAAGGCTTGCCGGGCAATCAGCACGCGGTTCTCGGCGAGGGCTAGCCCTGGGCGCAGGTCCGACAGCGCGAAGCTGCCGCGGCTGCCGTACACCTTGTCGGCGAGCACCGGGCATCCGACGAACTGCAAGTGCACCCGGATTTGGTGCGTGCGCCCAGTGCGCGGCTGGACTTTCACGAAGGTGTAGCCCCGGTAGCGCTCGATCACCTCGTAGTAGCTGCACGCGTCTTTGGCGTCCGGGTCGAACGGGTCGGTCGTCGCCACCATCTGCTCGCGGATCGTCGGGTGGTGCTTGACGCGGGCCTCGACGTAATCCGAGTCGCGGTCGAGTTCGCCCTGCACGACAGCGACATACTCCTTGTGGACTTTGCGCGTCTCGAACTGCATGGCGAGGTCGCGGTGCGTCAACTCGTCCTTGGCGATCAGGATCACCCCCGAGGTGTCGCGGTCGAGTCGGTGCACGATCCCCGGTCGGAACGTGCCGTTGGCGCGGCTGAGGTTGTCGCGGAAGTGGAACGCCAACGCATTCGCCAGGGTGCCGCCCCAGTTGCCGCGCGCCGGGTGGACCACCATGTCGGGCGGCTTGTCGATCACCGCCAGGCACTCGTCCTCGTACAGCACCGTGAGGGGGATATCCTCGGGCGCAATCACGTCGTGGACGGGTTCGGGCAACTGCACCGCGAGCCTGTCGAGGTTGCGGACTTTGTAGCTCGCCTTACTCGGCTTGCCGTTCACCAGCACGTGCCCGGCCCCGATCGCCTTCTGCAACTCCGAGCGGCTGAAGTCGGCGAAGTACAGGTGCAGGTAAAGGTCCAGGCGCGTGCCGTCGCCCTTGACGTGCGCCACCATCTCGCGGGCCTCGCGGCTGCGGGCGTAGTTGGGCAGCGCACGCTCGGGTTCGGGCGCGACCGCCAGGGGGATTAGGGGTTCGAGTTCGTCGTCGGTCGGGTCGAAGTCCATTAGCTCTCGGGGCAATTAGCGGCTCGTCGTCGGCGTGCCGGGCTTCGGCGGGGCCGGAGAGCCTTGGGGGAAGAGCGGACTCGTGGTCGGGATGCCGGTGATCGGCCCCGCCCCGCCCGGCATGCTCGGCAGCCCCGGAATCGTCCCCCCCAGCGGGACGCCGGGCGGACCCCCGGTGGGGGCGGTGAACACGGGCGCCACATTATACCGCCGGTTCAGCTCCTCGCCCGCGGCGGTCAGCGCCTGGGCGTTGGCCTCGAGTTCTTTGGCCCGCGCGAGCAGTTTTTCGCCCGCCGGGGTCGAGTCGCCGACGATCTTCGCCGCCTCGCGCGTCAACTCCGCGGCCCGCAGCACCGTCCCGCGCGGCTCGGT
>CAXTPM010000364.1:0-5743 GCA_964245865.1 uncultured Fimbriiglobus sp.
GACGAGTTCGGGGTGGTACACCGGGGGCGGCAGCGTCGGGTCTTCGTCGAGGTAGTTCTTGGCGTGGTGCGTGAACGGCGTGTCGATCGAACTCGGCTTAATCAGCGTCACGACCGCGTTGACGCCGGACTCTTCGAGTTCCATGCGGAAGGCCTCGGTGAAGCCCTTCACCGCGAACTTCGACGCGCAGTACATCCCCTGGGTGGGGATCGCGCGGTCGCCGAGCACCGAGCCGACGTTCAGGATGGCGCCCGCGTGCCCGGCCCGGCCGGCGAAGTGGCGCGCGGCGGCGAGCGAGCCTTCGACGGTGCCCCAGAAGTTCACGTCGAACAGCTTGTGGTGGTCGGCCGGGTCCACCTCGATCATGTGGCCGAAGATCGAACTCCCCGCGTTGTTGACCCACGTATCGAAGCCGCCGAAGCGCGCGACGGCGCGGGCCGAGAGGCATTCGACCTGCTCGCGCACGCCCACGTCCGTCGGCACAGGCTCGGCCTCGGCGCCCGCGCGGCGCAACTCGTCGGCGAGTTGGTTCAGGGCGCCGGCGTCGCGCGCGGCGAGCACCAGCTTGGCACCCCGAGACGCGGCGAGGCGCGCGGTGGCCAAGCCGATGCCGGAGGTGGCGCCGGTGAGGACAATCACTTGCTCGTTGAGGGGCTTTAAGTTCGCGGCCATAGGTGTTACTCCGGGGGTTGGTCGCCGCAGGAGTTGCAAGCGGGGTGCCGGGATTGTTCCTATTCCCTGGAAGCGCGCCGCGGGGGCGGCTATGATTGCTGGCGACCGCCGCACCGAGGGGAAATGCCGTGTTCCGACTCCCGCTGTTCACCGGCCGCCAGCCCGTCAGCCCCCAGACCGGCGAGAAGCAGTCCCGATTGCGGGGCGCGGCCGTCACCGCCGGGGTGTGCCCCTACTGCGCGGTCGGCTGCGGTACGCTGATTTACACCAAGGGCGGCAAATTAATCGACATCGAGGGCGACCCGGCTAGCCCGATCAACGAGGGGACGCTCTGCCCCAAGGGCGCCAACTCGTTCCAGCTCGCGGTCAACTCGCACCGCGTCACCCACGTGATGTACCGGGCGCCTTTTGCGACGGAGTGGGAGCGCAAGCCACTCGATTGGGCGATGGAGCGCATCGCCAACAAGATCAAGGACGTGCGCGACGCGGACTTCGTGGTCAACTCTCCCGACGGCAAGAAACGCAACTCGGTGACGACCCTCGGCGTGCTGGGCGGCGCGACGCTCGACATCGAGGAGAACTACCTGATGAAGAAGCTCTTCTCGGGCGGACTCGGCATCCTTTCGGTCGAGAACCAGGCGAGAATCTGACACTCGGCCTCGGTGCCCGGTCTGGGCGCCACGTTCGGCCGGGGTGCGGCGACCACCTACACGCAGGATTTGGCGAACGCCGACCTGGTGGTGTTCATGGGGTCGAACATGGCCGAAGCCCACCCCGTGGGCTTCCGCTGGCCGCTGCGCGCCAAGGAGCACGGCGGCACCCTGGTCCACATCGACCCGCGCTTCTCGCGCACGTCGGCACTCTGCGACCTGTTCGTGGGGATTCGCGCTGGCACCGACATTGCCTTCCTGGGCGGGGTGATTAACTACATCCTCACGCACGAGTTGTACTTCAAGGAGTTCGTCGCCGCCTACTCGAACGCCTCGGTGCTAATCGAGGACGGGTTCGAGGACACCGAAGACTTGGCCGGCCTGTTCAGCGGCTTCAAGCCTGGGGAGAAGCGCTACGACCCCACCGAGGGCCACTGGAGTTACGAGTCCGAGTCGGGCGACAAGGCCGACGAGTCGAAGCACAAGTCCGGCGACGGCACCCACGGGGCCACGCAGCAGGGCAACGCCGGGGACGCGGTATTGGACCCCAAGCGCGACCCCACGTACCAACACCCGCGCTGCGTGATGCAGATTCTCAAGCGGCATTTCGCGCGATACACGCCGGAAACCGTGGCGGATGTCTGCGGCGTCACGGCCGAGGAGGTGGTGCGCGTCGCCAAGCTGTTCGCGGAGAACTCCGGCCGCGAGCGCACCGCCACCATCGTCTACGCGGTCGGCTGGACGCAGCACACCACCGGCGTGCAGATCATCCGCACCGCCGGCATCCTGCAACTGCTGCTCGGGAACATCGGCCGGCCCGGCGGCGGGGTGATGGCGATGCGCGGGCACTCCAGCATCCAGGGGAGCACCGATGTCTCGACGCTCTACGACACCCTGCCCGGCTACCTGCCGCAGCCGACCGACCGGCCCGAGCACGACCACCTCGCCAGTTACTTGGAACAGGAGACGGTCCCCGGCGGCTACTGGTCGAACATGCCGAAGTTCGTCGTCAGCCAACTGAAAGCCTGGTACGGCGACGCCGCGACTGAGGCCAACGAGTTCTGCTTCGGCCTCCTGCCGCGCGTCCACGGCGACTACTCGTACCTGGTCGAGTTCGACCGCATGACCAAGGGCGAGGTCAAAGGCTACCTGGTCTTCGGCCAGAACCCCGCCGGCGGCGGCATGAACGCGGGCCTCCAGAGGGCAGGGCTGCGCAAACTCGACTGGCTGGTGGTGGTCGATTGGTTCGAGACCGAGACGGCGGTGTTCTGGAAGTCCGACCCCACCGGCCCGCCGCCGTCGGAAGTAGGTACGGAGGTGTTCTTCCTCCCGGCCGCGAACATCGTCGAGAAGTCGGGGAGCCTCACGAACACCCAGCGGTTGTTGCAGTTCCACACGCAGGTGATGGACCCGCCGGACGATTGCCGCAGCGACGCGTGGATCGTCTACCAACTCGGGCGGCGCTTGAAGGCGATGTACGCCGACTCCGCCGACCCGAGGGACGCGGCGATCAACGCCCTCACCTGGGACTACGAGCCGAAGCACGCGCACCAGTTGGCGGACGGCACCCCGAGCCGAATCGAGGGCGAGCCGGACGTGACGCGGGTGCTCGAAGAGGTCAACGGCCGCAAGCTCGCCGAGGGGCGCCTACTCGAAGGCTTCCACGAACTCGCCGACGACGGCAGCACCACTTGCGGCTGCTGGATTTACTCGGGCGTCACCCCCTCGGCGGGGCGCAACCGCGCCGCCGAGCGAGAGCGCACGCCCGGCAACCCCGTCGAGCCGAACTGGGGCTACGCCTGGCCGGCGAACCGGCGGGTGCTTTACAACCGCGCGAGCGCCGACCCCGAGGGGAACCCCTGGTCGGAGCGCAAGAAACTCTTGTGGTGGGACGCCGCCAAGCGGCACTGGGACGGCCCCGACGTGCCGGACTTCGAGGCCGACAAGCCGCCGAGTTACCGCCCCCCGCCGGGCGCCAAGGGGATGGCTGCCATCAGCGGCGCGGTGCCGTTCACGCTCAAGCCCGACGGGCTGGGGTGGCTGTACGCCCCGCGCGGGGTCAAGGACGGCCCCTTACCCGCTCACTACGAGCCGATCGAGTCGCCCGTGGGGAACCTGTTCTACCCCAAGCGCCCGACCAGACCCACCGTGCGGCGCCTGGAGTCGGACCTGAACCCGCTGGCCACGACCGCGAGCGACCAATACCCCCTAGTGGCGTTCACGTTCCGCCTCACCGAGCACTACCTCTCGGGGCCGATGAGCCGGTTTAATTCGTGGCTCAACGAGCTGATGCCGGGGATGTTCTGCGAGGTCAGCCCCGAACTGGCTGCGGAGCGCGGCTTCGGCAACGGCGAGTGGGTGACGGTGAGTTCCCCGCGCGGGGCTATCGCGTGCCGGGCACTGGTGACGCGGCGGATTCGGCACCTCACCGTCGAGGGCAAGCCGCTGCACCAAGTGGGGCTGCCGTTCCACTGGTCGTTCGCCGGGGAGGTAGCGGGCGGGAACGCCAACGACTTGACCGCGATCCTGGCGGACGTGAACGTGAGCATGCACGAGGGCAAGGTGTTCGCCTGCCAGATTCGACCCGGTCTGCACCGCGCCAAGATGCCGCTGGCCACCAAAGAGCACTCGCCGTGGCCCAACAGTGACCTCACGCCCGAAACGCCCGCCGGGGCGCAACCCGAAGGGCAGTTCGCGCATGGGCACTAGCCCCCGACTCGCCCCTCTCTTCCTGTTCCCTCCCCCCTTGAGGGGGAGGGCTAGGGTGGGGGGTGGCAGGCCAGCCCCGAAAGGCTCGCCTGCGCTGCAACGCCTCTTCTACTGCGCCGGCTTACCCCCCACCCTAGCCCTCCCCCTCAAGGGGGAGGGAACAAAGCCGCCGGGAGCGTCACCCGTGTCTAGCTTACCCCCCGAACTCGACGTGATCGCCCGGCCGCAGACCGCCAGCAGCACCGGCGTCGGCGGCTCGCTCGCCGCGCGGGTGCTGCGGCACTTGGCGTACCCCTTCCGGCGCGGCGCCGAAGTCGCGCCGGGCAAGGCAATGGGCTTCTACACCGACACCACGGTGTGCATCGGCTGCAAGGCGTGCGAGGTCGCGTGCAAGCAGTGGAACCAACTGCCATCTGACGGCTTCAACTTCACCGGCAACAGCTACGACAACACGAACCAACTCGGCGCCGAGTCCTGGCGGCACGTGAAGTTCGTCGAGCAGTTCGGCGAAGTCACGCCGCACACACCAGGGCCGATGGCCGCAAGTTCGCAGAGCACCAAGATTAGCCTCGACCTCGCGCCGCACGAACCCGAGGGCGCCGGGCGCTGGCTAATGATGTCGGACGTGTGCAAGCACTGCGCCGCAGCACCCTGCCAGCAGGCGTGCCCCACGGGCGCCATCATTACCAACGAATACCAGAACATCTACATCCAGCCGGACATCTGCAACGGCTGCGCGTACTGCATCGCGGCCTGCCCGTTCGGCGTCATCACCCGTAGCCACTTCGACGGCCACGCGCACAAGTGTACACTCTGTTACGACCGCCAGAAAGACGGCCTGACGCCGGCGTGCGCCAAGGCGTGCCCCACCGCGAGCATCCAATTCGGCCCGATCGACGAGTTGCGCGAGCGCGCCGAGAAGCGCGTGGCCACTCTGAAGGAGCGCGGCGTGGCGTCGGCCAGTCTGTACGGCGACAGGCCGCAGTCGCAGTACAGCGAGTTGAACTCGTTCTATCTCTTGATCGACAAGCCCGAGGTGTACGGACTCCCCGCGAACCCCGTCCACCCGGCGGTCCACATGCGCGGCGACTACGTCCGCAGCGCCGTCCTCGCCCTCGTGGCGCTCGCGCCGGTCGTCCTGCTTTTGGTCCTCGACCGGGTGCGCGCGTCATGATGAAGGGCGTCCCGAGTTCCGAGCCGCTGGCGCCGCCCGAGAGCGCGGCCCTGGCCCGGCCCACTGCCGCCGGGTACTCGGCGCGCGAGGTCACCAAGCCGCCGAACTGGCACACGCTCGTCGTGTGGGACATGCTGCTGAACGCCGTCGCCACGGGGTCGTTCCTGGTGGCGGCGCTGTTCGACCTGCTGGGCGCTTCGCCGCTCGAGCCGCTCACGCGGTTCGTCTACCCGGTGCTACTAGTCGTACTGGTGTGCGACCTGATGTGCCTGGTGTTCGACCTCGGCGACCCGATGAAGTTCCACCACATGCTCCGGGTGTTCAAGCCGTCCTCGCCGATGTCGTTCGGCACCTGGAGCCTGACGGCCTTTTCGGGGCCGCTCACCGCCGTGGTGGCCCTCGACCTCGCGCACTCCCTCGGGTGGGTGGACAGCCAAGCGTTTGCGACGGGCCGCAAGCTGGTCCTCGCGGCCGGGCTGGCCCCCGCGTTCTGTAGCCTGCTGTACAAGGGCGTGCTGTTCAGCGTCAGCGCCCAGCC
>CAXTPM010000365.1:0-5731 GCA_964245865.1 uncultured Fimbriiglobus sp.
CGCTTCAACCGCGCGGCGATCGAGGAGTACGACGCGCTCACGGCGGCGACGGTCGGGGTGACGCCGAAGGCGAAAAAGCTGGCCGTGGCGGCGCGCGACGAGCGCTTCCCCGCCGGCGCGCCGCAGACGATCCGCCCCCAGCCGGCGCGCTGGCAGGGCTACGCCGCCCCTGGGGCAGCCCCCGCAGTCGAGCCGGTCGCCGGGCCGTTCGATCCGGGCTTGTTCGTGCTGCGCAAGGTCGGCGGGCGCAACTTCGGGCTGGAGTCGTGCGGCCTCATGGCGGACGCGATCCGGCGCGAGCTGATGCGCCGGCACGGTCAGAACGCCCCGGAGTGGCTGAGCGGCCACGAGGTCGACGGCGCGGTGAGCAAGCAGGCGCGGCCCGCGTATTTGCCGCTGGGGTTCGTCGGCCGCGAACACGCCGGCGGGCACTTGCTCGGGGTGGCGGTCGCGGTGCCGAACGACTTCGCGCCGGTCGGCGACCTGTTCCGGCTGCTAGTGGCCCACGACCACGCCGAAAACGAGGGCGTGCCGTTCCTGTCGCTGGTGGTGCGCAACCCGCACCTGAACGACCGCGAGGTCGGGGCGCTCGAACTCGAACTCGACGAGCGACCCGAGCGCTCCCGGCAGCAGACGCTCCAGTCGCGCAACTGGGCGCCCGAGGCGGAGACGTGGCGCACCGTCACTCCGGTGGTGCTGCCGCAGTTCCCCCGCCGCGGCCTGACGTGCGAGGAGGTGGTGGCGAGGGCGTGCGTCGACGCCGGCTACCCCGAACCGCGCGGCGTGCGCGTGAGCTTCGCGCCGCTGGTGCCGGGTGTGCCGCACTCGCGCTCGTTCCACGTCAGGGCGCGCCAGGGCCGGCCGCCGAGGCCGCTGACGCACGCGGAGATCACGTTCGGGGTGCCGGTGCGCGGCCCGGTGCTGGTCGGCGCCGGCCGCTACGCCGGCTACGGGGTCTGCCGCCCGCACACGCCAGGAGACGCACCGTGACGCCGCCGAGCGCCGACCGCTTCAACGAGTTCTACAAGGCCACCCACGGCCACGACCCGTTCCCGTGGCAGTCGCGCCTCGCCGCGCAGGTCTGCGGCGGGAGTTGGCCGCGCGCCATCGCGCTGCCGACCGCGGCGGGGAAGACGGCCGCGATCGATGTCGCCGTGTTCGCGCTGGCGTGCCGCGAGCCGGACGCGCCGCGCCGCATCTTCTTCGTGGTGGACCGCCGCATCGTGGTCGATCAGACGCACCGGCACGCCTGGGAGTTGGCCTGCGCGCTCGCGTGCGCCACCGGCGGCGTCTTGAAGGAGGTGGCCGACTCGCTGCGCGACCTGGCGCGGGACACCCGACCCCTCGACGTGTACGCCCTTCGTGGTGGCATGTACCGCGAGACCGCCTGGGCGCGCTCGCCGCTTCAGCCCACGGTGATCGCCAGCACGGTCGATCAAGTCGGCTCGCGGCTCCTGTTCCGCGGCTACGGCGTCTCGGACTCGATGAAGCCGGTTCACGCCGGACTAGTCGGCAACGACGCGCTCATCCTCTTGGACGAGGCGCACTGCGCGAAGCCGTTCGAGCAGACGGTGCGGGCGGTCAAGTCGTACCGCGACTGGAACGCGGCCGAGACCGCCGCGCCGCTGCGGTTCGTGTCGATCACCGCGACGCCGACGACCGACGGCGACGTGATGCGCGACGACGAGGCGGATCGCGCGCACCCCGTCCTCGGCAGGCGCATCGGCGCGAGTAAGCCGGCGAGGCTGGTCGTCGCCGACAGGGCGCAGGGTAGGAAGGGCGCAGCGGAGTTGGTGAAGGTGCTCGCCAAACACGCGCGGGAACTCGCGGTCGAGGGCGGCTGCGTCGGGGTCATCGTCAACCGCGTCAGGACGGCCCGCGACCTCCGCAAAGAGTTGGGTGACGGCGCGGTGCTGCTCACGGGGCGGATGCGGCCGCTCGACCGCGACCGGCTGTTCGAGGAGCGCCTGAAGCCGCTCTTGTCGAACGCCCCCCTCGCGGACGGGGTGCCGCCGAAGTTCGTCGTCGGCACGCAAGCCCTCGAAGTCGGGGCCGACTTCGACTTCCACGCGCTGGTGACCGAGTGCGCGAGCCTCGACGCCTTGCGCCAGCGCTTCGGCCGGCTGAACCGGGTGGCCCGGCTCGACTCGGCCCCGGCGGTGGTGGTCGTGCGCGGCGACGAGGCCGAGGACACATCGGGCGACCCGGTGTACGGCGCGAGCCTGGCCGCGACGTGGCGGTGGCTGAGCGCGAAGGCGAGCGGCGGCGCGTTCGACTTCGGCGTGGCGGCGGTGCGGGCGGCGCTCGACGGCGTGACCCCCGACGAGTTGGCCGCGCTCAACGCCCCCGCCGCCGACGCGCCGGTGCTGTTCCCCGCGCACCTGGATTGCTGGGTCCAGACGAACCCCGTGCCGACGCCCGACCCCGAGGTCGCGCCGTTCCTGCACGGCCCCGAGCAGGCCGGCCAGCCCGACGTGCAGGCGGTGTTCCGCTCGGACCTCGGGGCCGACCCGAGGCTGTGGGCCGAGACCGT
The DNA here is from genome assembly GCA_964245865.1 of uncultured Fimbriiglobus sp. Classification (GTDB taxonomy): domain Bacteria; phylum Planctomycetota; class Planctomycetia; order Gemmatales; family Gemmataceae; genus Fimbriiglobus. The sequence goes on from CAXTPM010000365.1 coordinate 2,534, forward strand.
CGGACTCTGCCCGCCGTCATCGTCGGAGGCGGTCGCGGTGCCGATCGGCCTGTTCAAGCGCTGGCTCGCCGGCGAGAGTCTCGACGACGCGGGCGGCGACGTGGAGGGGGGCGAGCCGGATGACGCCGGCGGCCCCGGCGCGGCCGGGCGGTTCGCGCTGTGCTGGATGGGGCCGGACTCACAGGAGACCGTCGTCGTGGCGGAGCCGAACGGCGAGTGGCCGAACTGCGTGCGGCCGACGCGCACCTACGTCGTGGCGTGCGACGCGCCGGACGCCGCCTCGCTCGGCGATTTCCTCAGCGACCCGCCGGCCGACTACGCCGAGGAGGCGTTCCAGCGCTCGCGCGACAAGGCGCTGCTGCGGCTGCGGGACTTCACAATCGACCGGGATGCGGAGGACTACGACGAGCAACTTGACGCGGCCATCGCGGCGCGGGTGGTCGATAGCTCGCCGGAGTGGGAGCGGCGGGCGGTTGCGCGCCTCGCCGGCTCGAAAGCGCGGCTGGTCGAGCCGCACCCGGTCGGGGGCGTGGTGGTGACGGGGCGCCGGCGGCTCGGGCGGTTCGACCCGGAGTTCCTGGACGACGCGTCGTCGTCGTAACGACCACTCCCAGGGCGTCGCCACGTACGCCGAGCGGTTCGCGCGTGGGTGCCGCCTGGATGCGGAGCTCTACCGCCGTGCGGGGCTGTACCACGACCTCGGCAAGCTTGACCCGCGGTTCCAGGCGATGCTGAGGCAGTGCTCGCCCCGCACCGCCGCGGCCTGCGGCGAGGCGCTGGCCAAGTCGGCGAAGGCGCCGCGCACCCCGGCGGAGCGGGACGCGCTGCGCGATGTCCACGGCTACCCGAAAGGGGGGCGGCACGAACTGCTCTCGGCGGCGGCTCTGTCGAAGTTCGACTGGATCGACGACCGCGACTTACTCTTGCACTTGGTGGCCACGCACCACGGCTCGGGGCGCCCGTTCGCTGACCCGGTCACGGACGACGAGGCGGGCGGGGAGTTCCGCTACGAGCTGCTGGGGCTGGTGGGCACACTCCCCACAGCGCGGCAGGATGTCGCGGCCTGGAACGCGGAATTGCCGGAGCGCTTCTGGCGGGTGGTGCGCCGCTTCGGCTGGTGGGGAAGCGCTTACCGCGAGGCCGCGTTCCGCTTGGCCGACCACGCGCAGAGCCGCGTCGAACAGCAGGACGGCACCGCCGCTCACTCGGGGACAGTGCTCGCCGCGCCGGCCCGGTTGGTGGCCGGGGCGAGGGGAGGGCACGCGCTGCCGCTACCGGGGCTGGACGGGGCGAACCCGCTGGGGTTCCTAGCGGCGCTGGGGGCGCTGACCGCGTGCGACCGTCTCTCCCAGAAGGCCGACACGCCAGCGTGGCTCGCCGGCCGCGTCGCGCTCTCGTGGGGGGTAGGCGATTCCCGGCAGGTGCCGGTACTCCACTTGCCGGGAGCCCCGCCATCGCTGGCAGAGTTCGCCGAACTCCTGGCGGGTCCGCCCTATTCGGCTGCGGACCGGTCCCAGGCTCCCCCCGCGCTGTTCGAGGTGTCCGAACTCCGCGCGGGGCCGCTACCCCGCACCTTCATCGACCACCCGGCTGCCGTCGTCGTCTCGATGCTGAGCGACGACGAGCACCCCCTCATTCCGTCGATCCGTGAACGATGTATCGGCTGCGGGGCGTCGGCCCGAGCCGCTCTCGACTGGGTGACTGCCCTGGTTAACGACGGCATCGTGGATGCCACCAGCCAACTGCAGACGACCCGGAGGGACTACCTGCTCGGCAACATCCGTTCGATAATAAAGAATACGACCCCCACGCACCTCACTCGCTCGCTGTTCGAGCCGTGGGACTACGCCGACTCTCTCGACAACCAGTCGCTGCACTGGGAGCCGGCCGAGGACCGCCGGCACGCGTACCAATGGAACCGGCCGGCGGGCGACCCGACGCGCAAGGCGCGCGGCGGGATGCTCGGGGCGAACCGACTGGCGCTGGAGGCGTGGCCGCTGTTCCCGTCGTTCGCGGCCGGGGACCGCCTCGCCACGCGCGGGTTCCGGGGCCGGAGCGTCGCCGACACCTTCTGGACTTGGCCACTGTGGTCGCACCCGGTCTCGCCCGCCGCCGCGGCCAGCCTCCTGGGCCTGCCGCTGCTGCAGGGCGACGGACTCCGGCCCGGCGACCTGCGCCTGTTCGGCGTGACTGTGGCCTTCCGCAGCCGCCGCATCCTGGTGGGCAAGACCCCGAACCTCACCCCAGCCACGGCCCGGACTTGACCCCGAGCGGCGAGGCGCTCAAACAGGGGTCGGACGCGGGAATCACCCTAAGTTCTTTGACATTTGGGCTTTAGAGGTCTTTGTCCGCTGTCACGGCCGCTCGCGTGCCGGAACACTTGCTCCTGGCAGCCGTTGCGTCCAGACTAGTTGGCAGGAGTGGCGACCTTGTAACTCCGATTGTCGCCCGCTCGCGGTTCTGGCTTTATGTTGCGATCAGCTATAGCGTTGTGTCGCATGCGGTTCTCCACGACTTCAGTGTCGTGGCCGAATTGAAGCACTCCGGTGCGACTCTCGTAGTCGCTCAGCAGCCCTTGTTCTCCACGACTTCAGTGTCGTGGCCGAATTGAAGCCCGAGTCGGTGCCGTCGAGCGGGTCCACGCTACCGCGTTCTCCACGACTTCAGTGTCGTGGCCGAATTGAAGCACCCGGTACCGGGTGACTGGCGCACACAGGGATAGTGGTTCTCCACGACTTCAGTGTCGTGGCCGAATTGAAGCGGCCCCGCCTTGGCGAACAGCCCGCCGAAGCCGCTGGTTCTCCACGACTTCAGTGTCGTGGCCGAATTGAAGCGTCTCGCGGCCGTTCTTGATGTTCTCGCGCTCGAAGGGCGTTCTCCACGACTTCAGTGTCGTGGCCGAATTGAAGCGCGGCGCGGGTGCGGGCGGCGATCGCGGCGCACAAGGTTCTCCACGACTTCAGTGTCGTGGCCGAATTGAAGCGGCGCGGTCGGCGCCAAGGTGGGGTCGGTGCTCCCGAGTTCTCCACGACTTCAGTGTCGTGGCCGAATTGAAGCGCGGCCTGCGTCGGGTGCGGGTCAACGGACACCTCGGCGCGCGTTCTCCACGACTTCAGTGTCGTGGCCGAATTGAAGCGTGTCGTCGGGAATTGTCTGGCTCGCCACTGGTTCCGTTCTCCACGACTTCAGTGTCGTGGC
>CAXTPM010000366.1:0-5712 GCA_964245865.1 uncultured Fimbriiglobus sp.
CGCGCGCCATCGCGCAACTGGGCCTGGGCGCCGGCTCGCTGACCCAGAACCGCAGCGCCTACGGCGACTACGGGCTGCAGTCGCTCGAAGGCGGCTGGCTGAGCGCCGAGTGCATCGAGAGCGGGCGCATCACCATGACGCGCTTCGTTTCGGGCGAGGGGCGATACTATCTGCGGGTTTTCCCGCACAAGAGCATCACTGCCATCCCGGCCGAAACGCGGATGGGTAAGGGCAAGGGTGAGCCGGAATACTGGGCGGCGGTCGTGCGGCCGGGCACGGTGCTGTTCGAGATTGGCGGGATTCCTGAGTCGGCGGCGAAGGACGCGCTGGCGCGGGTGGCGTACAAGATGCCGTTTAAGTGCCGCTTTATTGGGCGTCGGCCGAGCATTTAAGTAGTGGTCGGTGGTCGGTAGTCAGTGGTCAGCAAAAACCATAACTGCCGATTTTGTGTTGCTGACCACTGACCACTGACCACTGACCACTACTGGTGTGCGATGAAGGCGACCGAGCTACTACAGATGGGCGACGAGCAGTTGGGGCAGACGCTCGCGGAGACCGAGAAGTCGCTGTTCCAACTGCGTTTCCAGGCCGCGACCGACCGGCTGGAGTCGCCGACGAACATCACCAAGGCGCGTCGGGATATCGCGCGCATCAAAACCGAACAGCACAAGCGTGAGCTGGCCAAACTCCGGGCGACGCCCGTCGAGGCGATGCCGGCGATTATTGCCGAGTTGCACGCGAAGACCGAGGGTAAGGGCAAGCGTCGCGTGAAGCGGCAGATCGCCCGGTTGGAACACTTGCGGGCCAGCGCGGTGGACACCGTGCAGGCGCCGAACGCGACGATTCAGACGACCACGCCTGCGAAGGGGAAGTAAGCGACCATGGCCGAGACGACTAGCACTCCCGTCGATCCCAATGCCGCTGACGCGGCGACGGTGGCCCGCCCTTCCCGCCGCGTGGTAACGGGGATCGTGACCCGCGACCAGTCGGCTAAGACTCGACGCGTCGAGATTCAGCGCGTGGTGCGGCACCCGAAGTACGGCAAGTTCGTCAAGCGCCGAACGGTGTGCTACACGCACGACGAGAAGAACGAGTCGGCGCTGGGCGACACCGTTGAGATTATGGAGTGCCGCCCGCTCTCGAAGTTGAAGCGCTGGCGGCTGGTGCGGATTACGATTAAGGCGCCGAGCCGGACGCTTTCGGGCCTCGAAGGGGCCGTGGCGGGTAGTGCCGTGACTGAGGCAACCGGCGGGGCGGACTCGTCGGTGGCGAGCGGTGCCGGCGCGGCGAAGCAGTAGATTCCCCTCGACGATTGTGACCTTTATTGTATTGCGGAAGATAGGCTCGCCATGATTCAGATGTATACGTACCTCGATGTCGCCGATAACACCGGCGCGAAAGAGGTGATGTGCATTCAGGTGCTGGGCGGCAGCAAGCGCCGCGTAGCGTACCTCGGGGACATCATCCGGGCGAGCGTGAAGAAGGCCATCAGCGGCGGCGACGTGAAGGCCGGCGATGTGGTCAAGGGCGTCGTGGTGCGGACGCGAGTGGCGACGCGCCGGGAGGACGGCAGCTACGTGCGGTTCGACCGCAATGCGCTGGTACTACTCGACAACGACAACAACCCGCGCGGGACGCGCATCTTCGGCGCGGTGCCGCGCGAGTTGCGGGCGAAGTTCAACAAGATCATCAGCCTCGCGGCGGAAGTAGTTTAGGTTTCATTCGTCGGCGGGTCTTGTTTCAGGTCAGGGTCGTCATGTATATTCGCAAAAATGATTTGGTTGTGATGCTTGCCGGCGACAACAAGGGCGTGCGCGGCAAGGTGTTGCGCGTCCTGCGCGAGAAGAACCAGGTCGTCGTCGAGGGCGTCAACAAGGTGTACAAACACCTGAAGCCCAGTCGCGCAAATCCGCAGGGCGGGCGGCTCTCCAAGGAAATGCCGGTCGATGCGTCGAACGTTGCGCTTGTAGACCCGAGCACCGGCCGGGCCGGGCGGGTGGCGGTGCGGTACACGGCCGACGGGACCAAAGAGTTGTTCTTTAAGAAGTCGCAGCGTACCGTGCGGGCGCTCGGCATGCCGAACCCGAAGTACGCGAAGGCGCAGTAGTCGGGGCTGATCCTTTCTCCCGCCGCCGGGCGCCCCGTTGGGATGGGGTGCCGCACACCGGCCGGGCTTTGTGTGTGGTGACTTTGCGAAGGTCGTGTCATGGGTCCGCGTCTGGCCGAGAAGTACAACTCCGAGATTCTGCCCGCGCTCAAGGCGAAGTTCGGCCGCGAGAATGTGCATAGTATTCCGATGATCACCAAAATCGTCTTGAACATGGGCGTCGGCAAAGCCCTCCAAGACAAGAACCGACTCGGCGAGGCAGTCGAGCAGTTGGGGCAGATCGCGGGTCAGAAGGCTCAGATTACACGAGCTAAGAAGTCGATCAGCACGTTCCGTTTGCGAGAGGGCCAAGAGATCGGCTGTCGGGTGACACTGCGCGGCCGGCGGATGTACGAGTTCTTGGACCGTCTGATTCACCTCGCCCTGCCCCGCATCCGCGACTTTCGCGGTATTAATCCGAAGAGCTTCGACGGCAACGGCAACTACAACATGGGTCTCACCGAGCAACTGGTGTTCCCTGAGATCGACCCCGATAAAGTGAATTTCACTCAGGGTTTGGATGTCAACATTTGTACCTCGGGGCGCTCGGACGACGAGGCTCGCGAGTTACTGCGGGCGATGGGGATGCCGTTCCGAGAGTAGACCTGGCGACTTTCGGCTGAAAGGGCTGGCTCGAACTTTGCTGACAACTACAACTTCGTTTGCCACTCGCCCTTGCACTCGTTGCCGTTGCCGATAAACTGCCTGAATAAGTGTCGCGCGGAACGGTTGGCCCAGCCGGGATGAGTCCCGGTCGCCGGGCCGAAACGCCGCGCAACTGGTCCTGCGGGACAACCAACTACTATATCATTTGGCCCGGCGCGGTTTCAGTCCGCGTCGGTTCGATTCGTCCGCCGTTGCCACTGGGAAGCCAATAGCGATGTCCACCAAGGCGAAGATGGCGCGGTTCAAGAAGCAGCTCGCCGCGCTGCACGTGCACAAGATCGAAATGGCCAAGCCCGAGGCGCAGCGGGACGCGACGAAAGTGATGCGGCCGCGCGACTTGATTCGCATTCGCATGCGCTGCCAGATCACTGGCCGGCCGCGGGGCAACTACCGCAAGTTCGGGGTTTGCCGGATCATTTTCCGCGATCTCGCGTCGAGCGGACTGATTCCCGGCGTTCGCAAAGCGTCGTGGTAGGTCGCGGCGGCTTCAACATAAAATACATCGACATATACTAGGTTGCGTGCAGGAGATTTGGCCCGATGATGACCGACCCGGTCGCGGACATGCTGACCCGCATCCGCAACGCCAACAACGTCGAGCGGCCCTACGTCGAGATGCCGGCGACCAAGCTCAAACTCGCCATCGCCAAGGTGCTGGTGGACGAGGGGTTCGTGCTCGGTTTCCGCACCGGCAAATACAACGTCGGCGAGAACGGCAAGGAGTTCGCCGAGTCGGCGGACCTCGCGGTCCCGCACACGATTCTGCAGGTTTTCCTGAAGTACGGGCCGGACGGCGAAAAGGTGATTCGCCACATCTCGCGTTATAGTAAACCCGGCCGGCGTGTGTATCAGGGCTACAAAGAGATTCGCCGCGTGCTGGACGGGCTTGGGATTGCGATTCTGAGTACCAGTAAGGGTGTCCTCAGCGATCGCCAGGCCCGGCAGGAAAAAGTCGGTGGCGAGATTCTGGCCACGGTGTGGTAGCGCGTTATTTTGCAGGTTTCGATACACAGTAGGCTGCGGCCCGAGTGGTAGTTTACTCGGTGAAGCCTGAGGAGTTTGCGGATGTCCAGAATTGGTAAGCAGCCGATCCCTGTCCCCGCCGGCGTGAAGCTGAGCGTGGCGAACCGCGTGGTGTCGGTCGAGGGGCCGAAGGGCAAGCTTGCCTTCACGCACCACGAGCGTATCGGCGTGAAGGTTGAGAACAATACGATTTTGGTGACGCGGCCCGACGACGACCGGTTCAACCGCGCGCTGCACGGCCTGACGCGCGCTTTGATTAATAACATGGTGGTCGGCGTTACCAAGGGCTACGAAAAGCGATTAAAGATTGAGGGCGTCGGCTACCAGGCGACCGCGAAGGGGAAGGCGGTCGAACTCACCGTCGGCTTCGCCAACCGCATTCTGCACGACCCGCCGGCCGGGATTACGGTCGCGGTGCCCGACCCGACGACTATTGTGGTGAGTGGCGCCGACAAGCAGATGGTCGGCCAGTTCGCGGCCGAGATTCGGGAGAGTAAGAAGCCGGAACCCTACAAGGGCAAGGGCGTGCGCTACGAGAACGAGGTCGTCCGCCGCAAGGAAGGCAAGTCGTTCTCCACGAAGTAACGGCCCGCTCGCTGATTTATTCTCATCCCGTGATTCATCGCTAGGACGACATCGGTCAATGGACGCACAGAAACTCAAAGCCCGCCGCGCCGAGCGCCGCAAGTTCCGGGTCCGCCGCTCGATCAGCGGCACCGCCGCCCTGCCCCGGCTGTCGGTCCACCGGACCAATCAACACATTTACGCGCAGCTCATCGACGACGACGCGCAAATCACACTCGCGGCGGCGTCGAGCAATGACAAAGACGCGCCGGTGGCCTACGGCGGCAACGTGAATGCCTCCAAGGCCGTGGGCGCGGCGCTGGCGGCGAAGGCCGTGGCGAAGGGCATCACCGTCGCGGCGTTCGACCGGGGTTACTACCGCTTCCACGGCCGCGTGAAGGCGCTGGCCCGCGCGGCGACCGAGGCGGGGCTGGTCTGCACGGGCCTAGTGGACGCCCCGAAGAAAGCACCCAAGGCCGCGGTCGCTGCCCCGGTGAAGAAGGCCAAGCAGCCGAAGCCCCAGAAGGCGTAATAGTCCACAACCTGCCGGCGAGATCGTGTCTCCCGGCCGTCCGATTGACCGCAACGGCGCACTCGGTGCGTATCGATACTGGGGTTTTGCATGGCACGGGAACGGGGCGGGCGCGGCGACGACCGCGATTCGCGCGATCAGGGCATGGTCGATTACGTCGTGCGCATCAGCCGCAGCGCGTGCGTGGTCAAAGGGGGCCGGCGCTTCAGCTTCAACGCGCTGGTCGTCGTCGGCGACAAGTCCGGCAAGGTGTCGTTCGGCTACGGCAAGGCGAACGAGGTTCCGCCGGCGGTCGAGAAGGCCATCAAAGAAGGCGAGGCTCAGGCCAACCGCCAGTCGAAGTTGCAGTTGCGTGGCAACACGATCCCGCACCGCGTGGTCGGCAAGTACGGCGCGAGCCGGGTGATTCTAGTGCCGGCCGGCCCCGGTACGGGTGTGAAGGCCGGTCCCGGTGTGCGTGAGGTGTTGCAGGCGGCGGGTGTGCAAAACATCCTGACCAAAACGCACGGCAGCACGAACCCGATTAACTTGGTGAAGGCAACCATCGACGGCTTACAGAAGTTGCGGACGCGCGAGGAAGTCGCCCGGCTGCGGGGGGTGGGACTCTAATGGACCTGACATCCGTTTCGCAGGGCGTGCATACCCGCAAGCTCAAAAAGCGCGTCGGCCGGGGCACTGGCTCGGGGCACGGCAAGACCGCCACGCGCGGCCACAAGGGCCAGTACGCGAGCGCCGGCGCCGGGCTACCGAAATCGACGTTCGCCGGGGGGCAGACTCCGAT
>CAXTPM010000367.1:0-5696 GCA_964245865.1 uncultured Fimbriiglobus sp.
GAGCTTGACTAGCCCATGGATGTTCGACCGCGCCACCCGGCTGTGCGCGATGTCGCCCACGAGTGCCACCGTCAGCCCTTCCACGCGGCCGAGCTTCTGACGGATGGTGAAGATGTCGAGCAAGCCCTGCGTGGGGTGCTCGTGCGCCCCGTCCCCGGCGTTCACCACGCACACACTTTCGTGCAGGTGCCGCGTGAGGAGTTGCGGCGCGCCGGCCGAACTGTGGCGCACGACTACGCAGTCGATCCCCATCGCCTCGATGTTGCGCGCGGTGTCGATGAACGACTCGCCCTTGGCCGTACTCGACCCCCCCGGCGAGAAGTCGAGCGTCTCGCCGCCGAGCCGCCGAACCGCAAGGCTGAAACTGATCTTGGTGCGGGTCGATGGCTCGAAGAACAGGTTGGCCACGACCTTGCCGGCGAGGTCGTTCCGCTTGGGGGCGCTCCGGCCGACGCCGACGAAGGTCTCGGCCGAGTCGAGGAGGCTTTCGAGGTCGGCGCGGGTCTGGTCTTCGAGCGCGAGCAGGTGGCGGGGCCGTAGCATAAGCAACCTCACCCCCCGGCCCCCTCTCCGAAGCGGAGAGGGGGGGACCGCGCTCCACTGCCTTAAGTAGTGGCCGGCCCCCCGAAATCAACTCGCCGAGAACGCTTCTCCCCCTCTTCCAGGAGGAGAGGGGGCCGGGGGGGAGGTCGCTTCCGCCGGCCGGTGCGCTTGCCCCCGCCGCGGACTTCCGCACAATGCCCGCATGAGCGCCCCCACCAGTACGTCGCACGCCCGCGTCCTGATCGGCCTCATCCTGGGGGCCGCGCTGGGGTGCGCCGTCAACAGCCTCACCGCCGGCGGCGAGGGCGAGCCGCGGCCCAAGTGGGTCGAATACTCCGTCGAGTACGCCGCGCGCCCCGTCGGCACGATCTTCCTGAACCTCCTGTTCATGGCCATCATCCCGCTGGTGTTCGCCAGCCTGGCACTGGGCGTCACGCGCCTCGGGGGCGGCTCCAACTTGGGGCGCGTCGGCCTCAAGACGGTCGCTTACTTCGTCGTGACCACCACCATCGCCGCGTGCATCGGCCTCGGGCTGGTGAACCTCGTGAGGCCCGGCGAGCAACTGCCCGAGTCCAAGCGCGACCAACTCATGGGCTACTACTCCGGCCGCGCCAAAGCGGCGACCGAGAGTGCGGCGTTCGGCCTCGACACCTTCCTGAACATCGTCCCCAAGAACCCGCTCAAAAGCCTGGTCGAGCCGAACATGCTCGCGGTCATCTTCACCGCCATCCTCGTCGGCATCGCCCTGACGCGCATCGACCCCGAGCGCGCCCGACTGCTGGTGGGACTGCTCGAAGGCGTCAACGAGGTCGCCGACTTCATCATCCGCCTGGCGATGCGCATGGCCCCGTATGCCGTGTTCGCGCTGATCTACAGCACCACCGCGCTGTTCGGCTTCGACCTGCTGCGGGCGCTGGGCGCGTTCATCCTCACCGTGCTCGGCGGACTCGCCATTCACCTGCTCGTTGTGCTGCCGATCCTGGTCGCCACGCTCGGCGGCATGAACCCCGTGGTGTTCTTCCAGAAGGCGCGCGGCACCATCGCCACCGCGTTCTCCACGAGTAGTTCGAGCGCCACACTCCCCACCGCGATGAAGTGCGCCGAGGGCGAGTTGGGCGTGCCCGAGCGCGTCAGCCGGTTCGTGCTGCCGCTCTCCGCGTCGATGAACCACAACGGCACCGCCCTCTTCGAGGGCGTGACGGTGATCTTCCTCGCCCAGGCCTTCGGCCACAACCTGCCGCTGACCCAGCAGTTGGTCGTGCTCTTGATGTGCGTACTCACCGCCACCGGCATGGCCGGCGTCCCCGGCGGCAGCCTCCCCCTGATCGGCCTAGTGCTCGGGCTAGTCGGCGTCGAGCCGCAGGCGATTGCGATCGTGCTCGGCGTGGACCGGATTCTGGACATGTGCCGCACGGCGGTGAACGTGACGGCCGACCTAACGACGGCGGTGTTCGTGGCGCGGGGGGAGGGGGGCGAACTCGGATCGCGGATGTCGGATCGCGGAGCGGAAGACGGGGCGGCGGGTTCGTTGGCCCCCGGCGGGGAAGGTTGCTTCGCCCCGCCCCCGGCCTAAAACGGCACCATGACACTCCCCGCCGCCCGCCGAGTCCGCCCCGCCTTCACGCTGATCGAACTCCTCGTCGTCGTCGCCATCATTGCGATCCTGATCGGCCTACTCCTGCCGGCGGTGCAGAAAGTCCGCGAGGCCGCGGCGCGGGCGTCGTGCCAGAACAACTTGAAGCAACTCGCCCTCGCACTTCACAACTACGAGGGGACCGCCGGGAAGTTCCCGCCGTCGAACACCCTCGCCGCGCCGTACCACGGCTGGCCGGCACTGGTCCTGCCGCAGCTCGAGCAGGAGCCGATCCGCAATAGCTACATCATGACGGCGAACTGGTACGATGCCAAGAACGAGTTCGCACGTCGTGCCGCCGTCAAGACGTTCCTCTGCCCCAGCGCCGACACTGGGCGGGAGGGGCAGTCGGCCGTGGCCGGGGCGGCTGGGTCGCCGTTCGCGGGAGCGGCGTGGGACTACACCAACGTCTCGGTCGTCTCGCAAACCTTACTCGCGTACTTGGCGTACCCGAACCCGGCGAGCTACCCCGCCATCTGGCGCGGCGTCATGAGTTCCACCGGATCGACCGTGGCCCAAGTCAGCGACGGCCTGTCGAACACCCTGCTGGTGGTCGAGGACGCTAACCGGCCGCAGTTCTGGGTGAAGGGGAGGCGCGTGCCCGACCGTGAGCCGGTGTTCGGCGGCGCCGGGGCGGGCGCCACCACCGGCGGGCTGTGGGCCGACCACCAGAAGGGCTTCGGCATCGACGGCGCCACCGCCGACGGCTTCGGCGCGCCCGGCGACTGCGCGGTGAACTGCTCGAACGCCTACGAGGTGTACGCCTTCCATCCGGGCGGGGCGAACGTTGCGATGGCCGACGGCAGCGTGCGCTTCTTGAGCGAGGCGACCACCGCGCGGGTGCTGGCGGCGCTCACCACACGAGCGGGGGGCGAAGTCTTGGCGGGCGACTAGCGGCCCGGCGTTGGCACGCGCGTTGCTAGTCATTTGTCCACTGCCCGACGCGGGCCGGGGGTTCCGGCCGCGCCTGGGCCAACAAGTGGGGTGACTCGTGCCGAACAGCAAAAAGCCTGCCAGCCCGAAGGCGACCGCCAAGACCAGTAGCAAGCCCGCCGCCCCCCCGTCGCAAGTGCCGCCGGTCGATGACGCCTCGGCGGTGAAAGACCCGTCTACCTGGGCCACCGGTGGGGAGCCGATGACGGGGGCGCAGGAGTCGTACCTGCACACCCTCGCCCGGCAAGCCGGCAAGGAAGACGAGTTGCCGGCGGAGATCAACAAGGCCGAGGCGTCGATGCTCATCGACGAGTTGCAGCACGAGACCGGCCGCGGCGTGAGCGGGGGCCACGGGCCGACGCCCGCCGGGGCCGAGGAGGTGGTGGCGGAGGTGGCCAAGGCGCCGGCGAAGGGGAAGAAGTCGGCGGGGCGGAAGGCGTAGAGACGCCCGGAGCGCAGCCACAGGCGGTCAAACCTGCGGCTGCGTTCCAGGAATCAAGGTTTCGGCGGCTGAGGTTTGGGCCACACCGTCAGCACGACTGGCTCAGCGTCGATCCAAGTTTTAGCGTCTGGAGCAAGCCATCGGGCCGTGAGTCGGAAGACGCCGGGTTCGGTTGGAGTGAAGCGAAACTCGAGACCTTTGCGGCCTGGGCGCCGGGTTTCGAGTAGCAGTGATCCGCTGGTCGCCCCGATGTCAATGAGGCCGGGGAACCACATTTTGTATTCCCGCAAGACTAGACTAACTGGCGCGCGATCGGGCGAAACCATGCGCCGCATTGCGGGGTCGTACCATTTGACCCTGACGGCATCGTGCCCGGTCGCGGCCACTTCAATCGGCGACGACGTGGGTATCGACTCGACTAGACGCACCTCTTGGCCCACCGAGACGCTAGCTCGGTCGAGAGACATGACCACCCCCGGCCTCAAGCACGCGCTCGCCACACCGAAGGCGCAGGCAATCACCGAAACTGTCGGAATCATCACAGCTAGCTCCCCAGATGCGGATTGAACTGGATCAGCGAGTCCACCCATTTAACCTCAGAGCCTCGGCGACTTTTGCGGGCCAGTTGTCCCTCCAATCTGCCTGCGGCCCAGCGAGGCTGCCACTTTGGGTTTCGTCGTCGTAGCGGTCGCTAATAGCGATGGTGATCTGTCGCCAGTTTGCCTTGAATGCCTGGTACAGGCCGTTGAGTTGGGTCAAGGCAAGAGCCTCGGCGTTCTGCTGCGCGCCGCTCTTCGAGGCGTCCGAGTGTGCGACTCCTTTACCCATCATCCCCACACAGTTGGCACCCGCTCTCAAGGCAATCGCTTCGGAGATGATGAGGTGCAGGTTCCCATGCTTCAGCAGATCGTCGGTCAGTTTACCCCTGATGGCGTAGGAGTTCGCGGCATCGAACCGCGCCAAGAATTGTGCGGCCGTGATAACCATCCGGCACTCAGCGTCGTACTTGCCGTCATAAGAGATCGTCACCGGGACGATTCGGTGGGTTTCCGAATCATGCCACGTCAGTGCGGTCAGGGCGTCCTTGGGCGCGGCATCGCGGACGGCGAAATCGGACTTCTGTAAGTTGCCACCCGTGGTGGCGCCCGCCGCTGGGTTCCCAGTAACCGTCGCCTTCAGTTGCATGGCCGTCGGGTACGTGCTGGCGTCGGGCCAGACGACGACCGGCTTCGCCTCAGTCGTTCATGGTGCCGGTCTGCCTCCCGGCATCAAGCAGAATCCCGTGAAAGTCGCGCGAAGATCGCCGCACTGCTCAGCCGGCTTCCCCTTGCACCGCGCCGCCGCGCCGTGGTATCGCCCCGCCGCATGACGCCCGCCCCGCGCACCGCCGCCCTCGCTTGCCTGCTCGCCATGCTCCCAGCCGTGGGGTGCTTCGGCGGCGCCTCGAACCCGTCGTCGTTCCCGTACCTCACCCTGCCCGGCGACAAGATCGAGACGCACGCCAAGCCCGCCGGGCGGGGCTACTTCGCCGACTTCGACCCGCACGCCGCGAAGGTCGAAATCTCGCCGACGCGCACTTCCGCCGCCCTCGGCACCGAGCAGGTCTTCATCGCTACGGTGACCGACCCCGACGGCAACGCCCGGCGCAAGCGGCGCGTCGAGTGGATCGTCGAGGGGCCGGGCGTGCTGGTGGAAGTCGATGAGGCCGGCTACACGCCGGGGCGCGGCTACCTCATGGACAACAAGCGCGGCGTCAGCTACACCGGCTACCGCACGCACAGCTTCGACCGCGGCACCGAGTCGAGTGCCGACGACTTTTGCGTCGAGCCGGGCCAAACCTGGTGCGTGGTGCGCAGCACCGAACCGGGCGAGACGGTCGTCACGGCCTACGCGCCGGCGGTGTACAACTCGGATCGGCGGAAGGCGAGCGCGCGCGTGACTTGGGAGGGCGGCGGGCGCAGCGCCCTGCGGCGCGACCCGCCCCCCGACTCGGCGGGCGCGCCGCCGGCGTTGGGCAAGGACGACTTCACGCCGATCGCCAGGCCCGCCGGGCGCTCCCAGGAGAAGGCGAAGGGGGGCGACTCGTCGGGCCTGACGCTGGAACTGCGCGCCGACGAGGTCGCCCGGCCCAACGAGGAGACGACG
>CAXTPM010000368.1:0-4912 GCA_964245865.1 uncultured Fimbriiglobus sp.
CACCTGTTCCCGATATACACGGGGTTCCGGGGCGGTAAGGGGGTGGCGACGGGGGCGGGCCTGATGGCGGTGCTCGCGCCCCCGGCGTTCGGCCTCGCACTCTCCGCGTGGCTACTGACGTTCGTCGCCACGCGCACGGTGTCGGCGGCGTCGCTCGCGGCGGCGGGGGCGCTCTCCGTCGGCTGCCTGACTCTCGTCGGCGAGCCGCTGGGGGCCGACTGGCCGGTGACGGCACTCGCCCTGCCGGGGGCGCTACTAGTAATGGTGCGGCACTGGGCGAACGTGAGTCGCATCATGCGCGGGGAGGAGCCGGCAATGGCGGGCGGACGCAAGTTCGAGGCGGCGGCGCGAGCGCTGCACAGTATCAGCGTGGGCCTGTGGGCGGGCGGGGCGGCGTTCTTCAGCTTCGTCGCCGCGCCCGAGATGTTCCGCAGCTTCCCAGACGTGGTGGCGAGTTCGCCCTCCGACCGGACGGCGGGCCTCGACATCGTGCCGCCGGGCACGAGTGACGAGGCGAAGCGGGCGCTGGGCAGCGCGCTCGCCGGCGCGGCGGTGGGGCCGGTGTTCCCAAAGTTCTACGGCTTCCAATTCGGCTGCGGGCTGGTGGTGCTCGCCGCGGCGTTCGGCCTGCCGGGGTCGAGGCTACATCGGGCGCGGCTCTTGGTACTGGGTCTGGCGCTCGCCGCAGTCGCCGCCGGGTGGCTGGTGTCGGGCGAGGTGACTCGGCTGAGGATGGAGCGCTACTCCCCGGACGAGCGGGTGGCGCAGGTGGCGAAGGCGATGTTCGGGCCGGTCCACCTCGTGAGTCTGGCGCTCAGCGCCGCCTCGACGGGCCTGGCACTGGCCGCGCTCGGCATGGCCCCGTGGCTCGGCGAGCGGCGGCAAGCTCTCCCGGCCGATCAGGTCCAATAGAGGATACGCGCCCGCGGCAATCGGATCGCAATATCGCGCTCGAAGAAGCCGCGCAGCTCGCCCATCACGTCCTTCGGGTAAACGTACTTGACGCCGCCGAACTTGGTGCGCTTCTCGCTGCGGTTGGCTTCGTCGAGGTCGAGCTTGGTGGCGGGGTACCAGGTCTGCAGGATGTCCTTGCTGCCGGGCGTGAAGCGGTGCGTGATGAGTTCGACGGTGAGGTCGCAGTCGAAGTCCAGGGCGGAGGCGGCGCGCTCCAGCAGGCCGGCGTACTCGGATCGCCAGTTCTCGACGGGCATGATCGGGGCGACGACGAGGCCCACCGGGTAGCCGGCCTGGGCGAGCCGGCGCAGGGCATTCAGCCGGGCATCGACCCGCGCGGTGCCGCCCTCCAGTCGCTCGACCTCGGCGACGTTCACGCTGGCCCGGCAGCGCGTGCGCCCCCGGTGGTCCAGGCCGATGAGCGGATCGACGGCGGCGTACTTGCTCACCCAGCGCAGCGTGGCGTTGGGCCGCGCGGCGAAGTGGCGCACGCACTCCGACAGGCTGCCGGTGAGGTGCTCCAAGGAAAGCGGGTCGGTGTAGCACGACACCTCGAACGTCGTCTCGCGGCCCGGCGCCTCGTAGGCCGGGAGGTTGGCCAGGATCGCCGGCAGGTTGGCGAACGCCCGCACCACCGGCGGTCCCGAAAGGCTGCCGGCGAGGTAGCAGTACTGGCAGTGGCCGGGGCAGCCTTCGGCCAAGTGGAACTGCCAGTCGGCCGACGGCGGGATCGGCTGCAACTTCATCGCGCTCGGCGGCGCGACGACTACCGCGAGGGTCGATTTGCTGTTGCGGTAGGTGTCGCGCTCGGTGGCCCCGCGCAAGTCCGTCAGCCGGTTCGACTTCAGCCGCTCCACGGTAAGTCCGAGCGCCTCGACGCGGGCTAGGATCGAGCGGCCGAACGCCTCGTCGAGCGCGGCGGGGGTGAATACGACCCGGCGGGGCGTCCACGACTTGTGCAGCGCGGCGGGGGCGGGCGTGGGGGCCGCGGCGGCGAGGGGGAGTGCGATCAAGGGCGGGCCTCGGCGTGGCGGGGCGTGCCGACATGAGAGGGGGGGCGTGGAGAACTCGGATCGCGGATTCCGGAACACAAGACGAGACTAGCAACGCCTTGTTTTCCGTTCCGCGCTCCGGAATCCGCGGTCTAGCGCAGCGCCCACAAGTGCCGCCCGAACACCACGCACCCCACCGCCGCGGCCGTGAGGCTGGCGGTCAGCACCGCGCCGGCGGCGATGTCGAGCGCGGGGTAGACGCGGTCCCTGGTGGGGGCGTCGAAGCCCCGGAACAGCGTCTCGATTGCGGTGTTCATTAGCTCGCAGGTGATAACGCCGCCGACGCACAGCAAGACCAGCGCCCACTCGGTCGCGGTGCAGTCGAGGGCCACCAGCGCCAGCACCGCCGCGACGGCGAAGAACAGGTGGACGCAGAAACTCGACTCGGCGCGAACCGCGATCTTGACTCCCGAGAGCGCCACGGCGAACTTGCGCCGCCAGTCGGTGCGGCGCCGGCGGCTGGGTTCGGGGGCGTCCACTAGCGCTGCCCCAGGAGCGGCGCCTGGTTCAGCCGGGCGCCGGAGATTCCGAGCAGGTTCGGCACCAGCGCGAACTGGAGGCCGAAGTTGTTCTGCAGCGCGTTGTACGACACCCCGAACAGCAGCGTCACGTCCGCGCCGGTCCTCGACAGACTCACCTGGTTGGTCAGCGCCCGGTTGAGGCCGAAGTCGTAGGTGCTCAGCACGTTGACGGCGTACTTCTTGTTGATGTTGTAGGTGACGATGGCGGTCACGGCGCGGCTCTCGATGGGGTCGGCGTAGCGGTAGCTGAAGTAGAAGTTCGTGCCGTCGGGCCGGGTGAAGTTCACCGCCGCGTTGACGTAGCGCACCCCGTTCGCAATCGGGTCGTACCACCCCGCGCTCGAGACCGAGGTGCGGTCGCCGACGTTCCACAGGAAGTTGTACTCGTAGAACGCCGCCGACTGGCCGTAGTTGTCGCGGTCCTTGTCGGGGAACACGCTCGTCGCCACATTGAGCGTCATCCAATCGACGGTGTGCTGGGCGCCGGGGAAGCCGCGCTTCGTCTGCAAGCGCTGGTCGATGCCGAGGCGCAACACCTCCACCGAGTCGAGGGTATCAACTTTACTGTCCAGCGTGCGGCGGATGGCGTACTGCTGCGGGTCGTACAGCGGGCTGGCGAACAGCGCGAACCCGGCCGGGGGGCTGATGAGGCCGCCCTGGAACGGCCGCGTGTTGCGGTAGCCCTGGTCGGTCGCGTCGTCGTTCAGCCGGTCCAGTTGCGGCAACTGGTAGTACGGCGTGTTCGAGTACGCCGCGAAGTAGTTCGCCCGGAACAGCACCTTGTGGTACAGCCCGTTGAGGTTAAAGAGATCACTCCCCACGTCGCGGTAAAGCCGGTTGAAACCGATGCTCGACTCGACGCCCCCGCCGCCGTAGAACCGGCCGCGGGCCGTGCCGCCGGTGTTCAGGTTCGACGGGGTGCCGTCGGGGTTGAACGGCACCAGGCCGATCGGCTGCCCGGCCACGTCGCGGTTCGTGAGGTTCCGGTTGTACCCCGAAATGTCGTTCGAGTACCCCGTGAGGTCCAACACCCCGTAGGGGGTAATTCGGAACGGCCCGGCGTCCAGCGGCGCCTCGATCCGCTGGAACCAGTCGATCCGGCCGGTCTCGATGTCGCGGTCGGTGACCTCGTTGGGCAGCGGCGAGACCGTCGCGGGGCGGAGCTGGAAGTTGCCCGCGCTCGCCCGGCTGCTGTAGGTCAGGCGGTCCCCGAACAGCGACTCGCCGATGACGGCCGCGTCGAGGCGCGGCTTCGAGTTGGTCTCGGTCTCCCAGCGCCGCTTCAGGTTCGACTGCACCAGCCCCGAGGCGAAGAGATTATTGCTCGCCCCGTAGAGGTAGGCGAACGTCTCCTGGTTCTGGAGGATGTCGAACTGGTTCTTGTAGTACTGCTCGTAGAAGTTCTTGTCCGAGAAATACTCGGCCTGGGCGATGCCGCGCACATACGTCGTGCCGGCCTCGTAGATGTCCTGGTTGTGCTGCCACTGCAAGCGGCTGCGGTACCCTGGGGGGACGGGTTCGGGGCCGCGGAAGCCGCCCAGGATATCGACATCGAACTGCGGGTTCAGCACGCGGTTCTTCTTGGTGTCGTTCACCAGGTACAGCCGCGTGAACCCCGTGAACGGCTGGTAGTACGGCGAGTTCTTGTCGGCCCCGGAAAGGCCGAACAGGTCGCTGCCGACGTAGTTGTACTGGGTGCCGATCGCCGCGCCGCGCGAGCCGTAGTAGTCCAAGAACAGCCGCCAACGGTGCCCCGGCGGGCCGCGCAGCGCCAGGAGCTTGAACAGGTCGAAGGTCGTGTAGAGCTGGAAGCCGAGAATCCGGTCGTTGGCGGTGGCGAACCCGGCCAAGGGGCCGAGCGGCTCGGCGATGTCGCTCTTCGTCCTGGGCAGGTAAAAGAACGGCACGTCGAACACGCGCGGCTTCACGCCGTAGCTCGTCAGCAGTTGCTCGAACCCGACATCGGTCTCGCCGGTGGCCAGGTTGCGGTACGGCAGCCCGAACAGGTTCGTGCGCTCGGTGAACTCCCGCGTGAACACGCTGCGCTCGGCGGTGACGTTCAGCCCAGGGTCGCCGGGGCGCTTGCTGGCCGACACCTTGCTGCGCAGCCCCTCGTAGTGGTTGCGGCCCAGTTGGTCGATCTCCGAGGCCGAGAAGCGCACGGGGTCGGGGATGAGCGGCACGCGCAGATCCAGGTCGGCTTCGAGAGCGACGGCGCGGTTCTTGTTCGTGTCGTAGTACGCCTCGGCGGCGAACAGCGTCTCCTGGATCGTCTGGTTGGGGCCGTTCTGGGTCTCGGTGCGGATGACGACGTTGCCCTGCAGGTAAACCTCCACCTCGTTGCGCTCGCCGTCGGCCCCGCCCGGCGCGGTCTCCATCGGCGTG
>CAXTPM010000368.1:4922-5689 GCA_964245865.1 uncultured Fimbriiglobus sp.
GTTTAGCGCGCCCGAGGGCTTTTTGTCCTTGTTCTTGGGCGAGCGAATCCACGCGACTACGTTGTCGGCCGCGAGTTCGACAACTTGCGTGGAGGTCGGGGAGACGGTGCGGACGTTGACGATCAGCCCGCCGGTGTAGATGAGGCGCGAGAGTTGCTTGTCGGCCTCGTCGGGGACGACCTTGAAATCCGGCGCCTTGCCGTAGCGCGGGCTGAAGAGGATGCGCTGCGTGCTCAGCGGCAGCGCGACCTGCTGGCCCGGCGCGGCCCCGGCGCCGCCGGCGGGGGGTTGGGCGGTCGCCCCCGGCGCCGAGGCCGGGGCGGCGCTGGTGCGCTCCTTCTTGGCCAGCGGCGGCTCGTCGAAGAGCGGGCCGAGGGGGGGCGCCACCTGGGCCGGGGCGCGGGGCGCGGCGTCGGGCGCCGGCGGCTGGGGCTGCGCGGGCAGCGACGGGTCGAACGCGGGGAACTGGTCCCCCCTCGGCTCCGGGGGCCGCGCCGGCCCGGCCCCCGGAGTGGCGGGCGCGGGGACCAGCGGTACGGGGCCGCTCTGGGCCGCGGCCGGCCCGAGGCCCAGCGCCGTCGCCGCCACGGCGGTCAGCGCCGCCCCGAGGCGACTCGCCCGCCGGCGTTCGGTATTCGCGGTACGCTCGCCCACGGCACTCCCACGTCACGCAGCCCGGCGGCCACCCACTTCCCCCGCGGGGGGCCGGTTCCGGGCCGCGACCATACCGGCGCGGCCGGGGGTGTCAACCCGATGTGCGGAAGGGA
>CAXTPM010000369.1:0-3765 GCA_964245865.1 uncultured Fimbriiglobus sp.
GCGGGCGGCGCGGCGGGCTAAGCTCAGTCGGGTGCGCCACCTAGCCGAGTGAGGCGGGGGGTCAACCTAGGAGCGGCGTCGGCGTGCCACACCCCCCAACCCCGCCCCAACCGACAGGGGGGCCGGCCACCGACGCCGCCCCCACTGCCGACGGGGCCGAGGAGCCGGCGCCCGACGACGAGACCGCGTGGGTGCTCGCCGCGCAGGCCGGGGACCGCGAGGCGTTTGCGAAACTTGTGGAGCGCTACTGGGAGCGACTGCACCGCTGGCTGATTCAGTTGACGCACGACCGCCATCGCGCGGAAGACTTGACGCAGGAGACGTTCTTGAAGGTGCTGGCGAACTTGCCGTCGTTCCGCGCGGGGTCGAACTTCCGCGCGTGGGTCTTCCGCATCGCCCACAACAACTTCGTGAACCTCAAGCGCGCCGACCGCAAGCAAACACAACCTTGGGCCGACGAGCCGGCCGACACGGTCTCGCCGAGTTCGGAAACGATCGCCTCGGATCGGGAGTTCCTGCGGGCGGTGCAGGGGGCGGTCGATTCGCTCGGGCCGGAGTTCCGCTCCGCGCTGCTGCTACGGGCCGAAGAGGGGCTGTCGTTCCGCGAGGTGGCGCAGGTGCTGCAAATCACCGAGGAAACCGCTCGCTGGCGGGTGTTCAAGGCGCGCCAGCGACTAGTCGCGCATTTGGGGCTGGACGCCGAGGGCAACCGGCCCGAGGCGCCCGGCAAAGCGGGGGAGGGGCAGGCGAAGTGACGACGATTCCGACCACCACCGGCGGCGACTGCGCCTCGGCCCGGCGGCAACTGCTGGCGTCGGCGACTCCCGCGCACCTGGCCACTTGCGCCGCGTGCCGCCTGTTCGCCGCGCGCCTGCGCGCTGCCGAGGCCGCTTTGCCCCGCCTGCCGCTGCCGGGGCCGGACCCGGCCAACCGCGCGGCGTTCTTGGAAGCGGCGGCACTCGGGCCGATCATCGTCCGCCGGCCCGCGCCGGTGACTTCGCCCTCGGCACTCATGCGGGCGGTGAGAACCGCGTGGCGCGAGCGCGAGGCGTGGCAGGTCGGCGGCGGAGTGGCCCTCGTACTCGCCCTCGGCTTCGGCCTGTACTCCGCCGGCACGCGGCCCGCCGGGGCGGAGTACGTGCAGGTCGAGCGGCACGAGTTATTGCGCAAGCAGGTGGAGTCGCTAGCGATGCTGGCCAAGGCGCGCACCCCCTCGGAGCGGCTGGAGATTTGGGCCGGCGTGGCCGAGCAACTCGCCGCCGAGGCGGGGCGCGTGCATGTCGGGGCGACCGCCGACGACTTGGCGAGCCTGGAGCGCGCCTTCGACCAGGCGGTGGCGGACGGCATCGAGCGGCAGGCGCGCGCCCTAGCCGAAAGCCCGGAGCGCGCCGCGAGGCTGGGCGCGGCGCGCCTGAAGCTGGAGCGGATCGCGGCCGACGCGCGGAGTCTTCTACCGGGGGCGCCCGTGCAGGCGCAATTACCCCTGAATCACTTGATGCAGGCGGCGGAGCGGGGGGGCAGGACGCTCGCGGACCTCTTACAACGCGGGGCGGACTAAGGCCATGCGGCGCTACTCACTCACCCTCGTGCTAGTCGCAGTGCTCTCGGCGTGGGCCGGGGGGCAGTCGGCCGCGCCGCCGCCCGGCGGGCCGGAGCGCGTGCGGCTTCTCCATGCCAACGCGGCGCTGGTGGAGCAACTCGTCGCCCACGGCGTGAAACTCTCCGGCGGCTCGGCGCTGGATCAAGTCAGCGAGTGCCGGGGGGCGGTGGCCACCCTCGGCCGCGCCCTCGCGGCGTGCGCCGAGAACCCCGACCCCGACGCCTCGCGCCTCATCGACCTCAGCGAGCAGGTCGTGCAACTGGTGCGCACCGGCCTCGCACCCGCGCTGGAGAAGGCGCGCGAGCAGGTGCCCCCCGGCTCGCCGGGCGCGGAGCGCCTGAAGCAGATCGAGGACCAGACCGCCGGCGAACTCGGGGCGTGCCGCGGTCTGCTGCCGACGACGGGGCGACTCGGTGCCCTGCCGCAGTTGGCCGAAGCGCGCGAGAAGCTGGGCGCGCTGCCGGGGGCGCTGGCGGCGACCAAGTAGGAGCCAGTGATGACCACGCCGCACGAGCGCGTCCGTGCCGCCTACGGGTTCGACTTCCCCGACGAGTTCTTCCGCTTCCGCGAGTTCCTGCGCGAACTGCCCGACAACTTGCTGGCCGACGCGCTCGACATGCGCCCGGCGTCGCCGTTCGACCTGGCTGATGGCAAACCCGCGCGCGACTTCCCCGAGCGCCCGCTGTGGCGGGACCGCTACTACAACGACCTGCCGGAGTTCGTGACGCTTTTCAGCGGCAGTTGTGACGGCTCGCACTGGGGCTACTACTTCGACGCGCCGGGCGAGATGCCGCCCATCGTGGCCCACTACTGGCACGGCGACACCTTCGACCACGACAGTGACGGCGACGGGTTGTTCGAGGCTGTGCGCGTCCGGGTCGAGGACGACGAAGTCGAGACGGCCGAGGCACTCGACGACGATACCGACGACGAGGAGGTGCACGGGGAACGGCTGAATCGCCGCGCGCTGGTGCGGGCGTCGCTGGCATGCTACTGGGGCGGCGACCGGCCCGAAATCGGTGAGGACTACCTGAGCACCTACGGAGAGTCGAGTTGGCGTCGTCCCACCGCCCCGACCCTCGACCGACTCGGCATTGTCGTGCCGAAGAAGCTGTACAAGAAGCTCGCGGCAGACCCGTTTGCCGACCGCAACGGCGGCGAGTCGGTGCTGACGCACCCCCAAGTCGAACCGCTGGTCGCCGAAGCGCTTGCCCTGCTGAACGCGGGCAAGCCGGGGGCGGCGCTGAAACTCGGGCGCGACCTGTGGCTGTGGGCCGGCGAGTTCCCGGAGTGCTACGAGTTGTTGGACGCAGCGTATGCGAAACTGGGGCGCGGGCCGCTGCGGCACATGATGGCCGAGGCGCGGGCGTGGCGGGAGCGGTGCGACGCGGGGCGGAAGCCGGGTGGGTGAGGCGGCGGGGTCTACCGGCCCCCGGCGGGCCGGGGTTCCCGATGTTGCCGCCGGGAACCCCAGGGCGACGCCCTCG
Source organism: uncultured Fimbriiglobus sp. (assembly GCA_964245865.1). Taxonomy (GTDB): domain Bacteria; phylum Planctomycetota; class Planctomycetia; order Gemmatales; family Gemmataceae; genus Fimbriiglobus. Next base: position 3,088 of record CAXTPM010000369.1, read on the forward strand.
CTCCTCGAGTCCCGGCCGGGTGGCGGACTGCTAGCCCGCGGCTTCGGTGATGTCGTAGCCCTTGCGGTACTCGCGGAACAGCATCGCGTTGGCCTTGGCGACATCCGACCCGCCGACGAACTGCTCGGCCTTGGGGTCGATGGCGAGAGTCGGCCCGACGCGCCCGAGCGCCCCGGCCTCGACCTTGTTCGCCTTCAGGTGCTCGCGCATCCGGCCGTAGGCCTCGGCGACGGCGGGGCTACCGCCCAGCGCGGCGGCGACCTCCGGCAGCGGCACCACTTCCCCGAGCCGGTAGCTGATGTTCGCCAGGTGGCACAGCGCGGCCGAGACGTGCCCCTCGGCGATGTCGCAGGTCTGGTCGGCGCGGCGGCGGCTGCGCACGGCTTTCAGGAAGTTGTCGAAGTGCAGACGGTCCTCGCCGCCCTTGAACTCGGCGATCTTGTGGCCGTCGCGGTCGAAAGCCGCCCCGCTGGTGTAGTTCGGGCAAACGACGTAGCCCGACTCGCCGAACCAGATGTTGCCGACCTTGGTCCCCTTGTAGCCGTCGGTGGGGAGGCCGCGCACCTCGAAGAGTAACTGTTGGTCGCCGTAGTCGAACGCGGTGAGCTGGGTGTTGGGCGTGTCGCCGTCGTCGGAGTAGCCGAAGATCTTTACGGTATTCATGCCAGACTTTCCGCC
>CAXTPM010000369.1:3775-5685 GCA_964245865.1 uncultured Fimbriiglobus sp.
GACTTGGGTAGCCCGGATTGATTGAGTCCCCAGCGGGCCTTGTCGGCCTCGTGGACGCCCTGGTTGCCGAAGTCGCCGTTGCCGTAGTCGAACTGCCAGTGCCAGTCGTAGTGGAACTGCTTGCGCCGCACGGGGTTCAGGGGGGCCGGGCCGCACCACAGGTCGTAATCGACCGTCTTCGGCGGCTCGACGGGTGCATCGACTTTGCCGATACTCTTACGCGGCTTGTAGCACAGCCCGTAAGCCAAAGTCACGGGGCCGACCTTCCCGGCGTGCAAGAAGTCGATGGCCGCGCGCATGCCGGGGTTCGAGCGGCTCTGGGTGCCGACCTGGCAGATGCGGGCGAACTTGCGCGAGGCCTGCACCATGAGTGCGCCCTCGCGCACGTTGTGCGTGGCGGGTTTTTCAACGTAGACATCTTTCCCCGCGCGCATCGCCCACACGGCCATGAGGGCGTGCCAGTGGTTGGGGGTGGCGATCGACACCGCGTCGATGCTGCGGTCGTCCAGCAGCTTGCGGAAGTCCTGCTCGTACCGCGCCGGGGTCTTCTGCCCAGCCGCGATCAGTTGCGCGGCCTTGTCGGTGACGGCCGAGTCGCAATCACAAATCGCGGCGATCTCGCAGTCGGGGCGCCCGAGGTAGCCCTTGATGTGGTCGATCCCCCGGCCGCGCACCCCCACCACGGCGACGCGCACGCGCTCCGAGGGGGACTTCGACGCCGGGGCGGGCGCCGGCTCGTCGGCCCGTCCCACGGCGGGCAGCGCGGCGACGGCGGCGAGGATGGCGGAGCGGTTCAGGAACTCGCGGCGGTTCCAAACGGGATCGGGCATGACAAGACTCGCACGGGAGGAGTGAGAGCGGGTCGAACAGAGTGGAGTGTAACCGGCGGCGGGGCCGGGGGGAAGCGGCTACTCCGCGATTCCGGCGAGGGCGGCACGCCGCGACGCCAGAAACGCTTCCTTGAGCGGCTGGCCGACGGAACTCTCGGGTTCGTCGAGCAGGAGCGACTGGTACGCATCCAGGAACGCGGTGCGGCGGCGGTGGAAGAAGTGCAGGAAGTGCCGCAGGAAGCCGAGGCAGTCGATGACGGCGAACTCGACCTCGCACTCGGCCGACAGTTCGGCCGCACGCCGGACGAGTGCTGGGTCAATTGCCCCCGCGATGAGAAAGACGTAGTGGCCGACGTGCGGGTTCCATTCACACACCCACTGGGCGGCGTGAATCAGGTCGTCGCTCGTCACGCGATCCGACCGAGCCTGGTAGACGGTACAGGGGCCGGGGCCGGGCGGCTGCTCCTTTAGCCACTCGTGCGCGGGTTCGGCCTCGACTTCAACGACGAACGCGCCGCCGACCCTCAGCGCGGCCTTAACTGCGAGCGTCGGCAGGCGGTGGGTTCCGTCGCGTGCGAACGAGTCGCCGACCAGCCGCACGGTCGTCTCGGCTGCCAGTGAGGCGTTTCGCTCCCAATCCACGTCGGGCGGTGTGCCCTGGTCCGGGTGGGCAATGAGGACGCGCGGACGATAAGACGCCATCAGCTTCCTCTCTTTCGTCGTGGCAACTCGGGCGGTCCTCGCTCGGCCTTCACCTCGCGGCGGAACTCACTCAGGGCGACTTGCAGCACGCCCTGCAGGTGCCTTGCCTTTCGGCTTTTAACGTCGCGGCCGACCAACCAGCCGACGAAGTGTTCGAGCAGATCGGTCAGTTCGACCCGCGCGAACTCGGTTTCGTCGGCGCGCTTGCGCGCGGCCTCGTCGAGTTCGGGCCGGATGATGACGCGGTTGATGTCCGGCGCTTTGGCGAGGTCGCCTTCGAGTTTGGCGAGGCCGTTGTCGGTCGAAACCTGGTAGATGCACTCATACCGAATCCGGCTGATGCGTAACCTTCTCTAACGGTGGGAGGGTTGACCATGA
>CAXTPM010000370.1:0-3514 GCA_964245865.1 uncultured Fimbriiglobus sp.
TTCGCGGTGGTGACGCAGCCCGACCGCTGGCCGCGCGGCAAGGAGGCCGCGTCGCGGACGTACAAACGTGCCCTCGAACAGGCCGCCGGGGACGGATGCGACTTCGCGCTGATCCTCGAAGACGACGTGCGCGTCTGCCGGCACCTCAGGCGCAACCTGCTCACGATCCCGCTAGTGACCCGCGACCAGTGCGACTACCTGGGGCTGTTCATCCCCGACCTCATCCAGAGTCCGTGGGAGCGCCGCGAGCCGCACCTCGGCTACCGCCTGGCCAGGCCGCTCTACAGCGGCCCCAACGAGACGTGGGAGAAGTTCCGCGTCTGGGGCAGCCAGGCGTACCTGCTCTCGCGCCGCTTCGTGCTGCACGCCCTCTCGCGCTGGGGCGAACTCCAGGACGGCCAGGACGCGCGGGTGCTCACCGTCTGCCGCGAGTTGCAGACGCCGCTCTGGTATCCCGACCCGTGCCTGGTGGAGCACGCGCCCCTGACCACCGCGTTCGGCACGCCCGACGCCCGCGCGCCCGACTTCGACCCCGAGTGCGTGCTGGAAGTCGGGCGGGGCTTCCAGCCGCCCGAGGCGGTCCCCGGCTGGCTCGCGCCCGAGGAGGGGCAGTTGCTCTGGCAGGCGGCGGCGGGGAGGCGGGTGCTCGAACTCGGCACGCAGTCGGGCCGCGCGACGGTCTGCCTCGCGCAGTCGGCCGCCGAAGTCGTGAGCGTGAGCGCGGGCGACCAGTCGGAGGCGGCGGAGTGGGCGAGGCGCTACGGCCTGGCGGATCGCGTGCGGTTCCGCCGGGGCGGCCACGCCGAGGTCTGCCGCGCTCTGTCCGACGGGTTCGACCTGGCCCTGATCGATGGCGAGCACGACGCGCGAAGTGTGGCCGCCGACATCGCCGCCGCGCTACCCCTGCTCGCCCCCGGCGGGCGGCTGGCGTTCCACGACTACCCCGACCCCGGCTGGCCCGAGGTGCGCCGCGCGGTGGACGACCACGCCCGGCGCCTCGGCTGGAGGCGCATCGCCCAGGAGGGCTACCTGGCGGTCTTCCAGTCGTAGCGGACGTACCGGCTGTGAGGGCTTTATGAAAGCCGCGCGGCCGACCTGGTCGCCCGGCGTGCCAGTTGTAAACTCGGTTGGTCGAACGCCCGCCAAGCCCCGCCGAGACGCCCATGCACCCCCTGCCCGGTTGGACCGCCCAGACCCGCGCCCGCCTGTTCGCCGCCGGCCCCGACTCGCCCCGCCGCGACCCGAGCCGGGTGGTCCTCATGGTCACGGCGATGGAGGACCGCAACGCGCCGGGCAACCTGCTGGCGCTGTCCGACCCGCTCGGCGACCCCACCGCGCCGCCGGACGCCGCCCCGACGGCCGATGTCGGCTTCGCGGCCCCCGAGATGACCTCCGCGCAGCCGGTCGCGGCGGCCCTGCCCCAGCCCGCCGCCGAAGTCCAGGTCGCCCCCAAGCCGGTCTCGTTGGTCTCGGGGGCGACGCCGGACTCGGGCTGGCTCGACGCCGACACGCTCTGGGGCGCGCCGACCGGGGCGAGCTACTCCCCGGCGCTCCCGGCCGGCGGGTTCTCGCTCGCCCCGGCCCCGCAGCAGTCGGGCGGGGATGTGGGGCCGCCGTCGCCGGGCTCGGGGGCGACCGGGGCGCGCTCCGACCAGCCGCCGGGAGGAGGGGCCGGCTCAGGCGGCGCGTCGTGGTCGCTGATGAGCGGCTCGGGGACTGGGACGGGCACCGGAACTGGCACCGGGACCGGCACCGGAACTGGCACCGGGACCGGAACTGGCACCGGGACCGGCACCGGAACCGGAACCTACCAAAACAACGTGGGCACCTACCTCATCGGCGACTCCATCTGGGCGGACTTGGACGTTGACGGCGTGCATGACACGAACGAGCCGGGAATCGCGGGGGCAACCGTCGAGATGTACCGCGCCAACGGGCCGAACGCCGGCGCGCAGGTGCAGCCCGGCCAGGGCGGCTCGACCGGGCCGAGCGGCAACTACGGCTTCACGCTCGGCGGCGACGGCAGCGACGAGTTCTTCATCCGCGTGTGGAAGGCGGGCTACTTCCCGACTACTCCTAACGTCGGAAGCGATTTGTACGATAGCGACATCGACATTGACCCGGCTACTAATTACTGGCAGTCCTTGCCGTTCGGCATGGGGCCGAGGATCGAATCTCAGTCCGGGCCGTACTGGATGAACTACACGATCGACGCGGGGTTGGTGCCGACGCCGACTGTCTCCGCCGACTTCGGCCCGAATCTCGTGCCCGTGAATGCCAACAACACGAATTGGAATCCCGCTGGGGCGGACCTCACCCAGGAGAACCCCAGAAACGCGGCGGGTCAATTTCGTTGGGCGGGCGACCGGCAAAAGTTCATACCCGCCGTGCGAGATTTTAACGCGACACGCCTGTACAAGGACGACCCCGAACTCCAGCCAGTCGAGATTACCGTGCGCGGCGGGCTGGCCGGCGTGGTCCAGCTATCGACCGTCGGACTCGGTCGTGGCGAAGTCCAGTTTTGGGAAGACCGGGCCAAGTTCTCCGCGTTCACCCAAAAGCGTGTGCCCGCCGGCGCCGACCCATTCAAGTTCACAATCTACGTTGAGGGCAAGCACGAGTCCGGTCGGGCGGCGCGCGGAGACGTGGTCGTCGCCACCCACTTCACCCCCGACGTGAACCCCAAGTTTTTTGCGGCCGATCTGGACTTCCTGACCGTTACGCCCGTTATCAATTTTATCGAGACCAACACCCTCGCCGGTTCCAACCAGTGGCTCCGCACCGACGCTGCGGGAAACAAGGGCGTCGAGGCGCTCGATTTAACCAAGCCCGCCGACCAGGCGTTCGGCTTTACGATGATCGCTGATGTCTTCGGCGGTGGTTCGCAGATCCAATTCCTCAACAACTTGTTGGCCGAGCAAAACGGCTACACCAACGGGCTGGCAGGTTTGACGTACAACATCAATGGCGGCGTGGCCTACGGGAACTACGTCCCGATTAGCACGACTATGCAGTTTCCTTTTCTGGACAGCAACCGACCCGACCCCAAGGCCGACCCGACCTACTCGTCCACGACCCGTGTCTCCCCTGAAAACGCCGACAGTCAGCAATACGTCGCCAGAGACGCGCCGGCGTTCTATTTTTCGCCCGCCGGCTACCAAAAAGTGATGGAACTCGACGTGCGCGTGTCATTCCGAATGCACTTGGTGATCCAGTATCCCGGCCCCGACTCGTCGATTTACTCCCTGGGCTACACCGAGTGGAACGCCGTTTTCCTGGCCGACCAGTGGCAGCAGAACGTCGGGGTCACTCACGTGGACCCGCGCAGCGGTACGTTCGACACCAACTTCGTCTACTCCAACGTCGACCCGGACGTGACGGTAGTGCCGAACGCAAATACGTCCTTCAAGGCGTCGGGAATCACGTGATTCCTGCCGACAATGCCGGGGCAGTGGCCCCGCACCATCAACGCACGGAGTAGCACTATGCTTGGTAACGCGGTAATAGTTTCCTG
>CAXTPM010000370.1:3524-5671 GCA_964245865.1 uncultured Fimbriiglobus sp.
CTGGCCGCCTCGTCCGTCCAGTACCGCTTCGTCCCCGAGCCGGGGAGGCTGGTCGGGGATTGCAGCGACGCCGGCCTGCACATCGGCCGCCTCGACGGGCGGGGCGTGTTCCACCAATTGTCCTTCCAAGCGTTCCCCGACTCCGAGTTCCCGATCCCGACGCTGTTTTACAGCGGGGAGCCGTTCGGCTCGTACCGGCCCGCGCGGCAGCCGGGCCGGAAGGTGTATCAGTTCCAGTCCGGGATGCTCGTCCCCGGCGTCGTCACTCCGGAGTTCGAGTTCGTGCCCGAACCTGGGGCGCCTGTGCTGGCCCTCGCGGACTACAAAGTTTCTCCCTTCGCCCGCCCGATTTGGAACCTGCCCGGCCACTTCGAGCCGGTCAACGGCTGGCCCGACCGCAAACTTAAGGGAGTCCGCCGCAGGTCGTAATGACTGCGTGTTACGGACCTATGATTTTCAGACAGCCGCCGGAGCGGACTTCGTCTATGTGTCACAGACGCAAAAAACCTCGCCACCCGTTAAGGGCAGCGAGGTTTGCTCCGTTATGTCGCTCCGGCCAGCCTAGCGCGCCACCAGCTCCCCGAGCGCCTTGTGCCGCGCGCATGCCTCGGCGTACTTCCCCGCCGAGTCGATGGCCGCGCCCAGCAGGTCGCCGTAGTCGGCTCCTTTAGCGAGGGGCGTCAGCGGCTCGCACGGCGCGGTCAGGTTCGCCGGAACTTGCACCGGCGCAGCAGGCGGCGTTGTAGAGCAGGCGGCCAGCGTCAGGCAGCACAGCGCGGTAATCGGGTTTGGTGGTCTCACGGGCGGCCCTCGCGGCTAGGGTTTTGTTGGTCTGGCGGAGCGACTGCAACTTGATCTCGGCCTCCCGGCTGATTTCGTTCGCCCGCTCCTCGGCGACTGTACGCGCCTCGATCTGCTCGCGCAACTGTTGGGCTTGTTCAGCCTCGGCGACGACCGCGTGGGCGTGCCAGCCGAGCCACACCAACGCCAGGGCCGTCAATCCCAGCGACAGCGGCTTCCAGTACAGTTTAAGGCTTGTCCACATTGACCACCTCCGCGCTGCCGACGAGCGGGCCGGTGACGATCCGCTCGGTCGGGTCCAGCAGCGACGCGACGGCGCGCAGCGTCGCGTCCCACTTGTCGACGACGATCTTGCGGCCGTTGATTCCGCCGGCGGCGTTGCACCATTTGGAGAAGGCGTCGGCGGTCTTGCCCCCCAAATAAGAAACTGCGTAGGCGGCCAAGTACCAGCTCAGCGTCTCGGACTCTGCGGTGCGGGCGACCACGTAGGACGCGGGGAAGAACGACAGGAAGCACAGGAGCCGCGTCATCGACAGCCGCCCGTTGTCGCCCTCGAAGAACTGCCTCACGGGAGCGTGTCCAGGATCAGCCGCACGCCGGTAGCAGCCAGAGCTTTGGCTTGCGCGCGGCTCAGCCCGCTGGTCCACACGGCGGTCTCGCCCCCGCCGTAGTCGGCGATCACGATGACGTGGCGCGGGCAGGTCTTGGCGGCCTTCACGAGCGCGGACTGCGCTAGCAGCTTCAACTCGGCCTCGGTCATCGGCGCCTCGGCGGCGGGCTGCGGGGCGTTGTTGACGACGAGTTTCATGCTTCCTCCGCCCAGGGGAGTTTGGTGAATAACTGGCGCTCGGCTTCCCTGCGCGTCACTAGCCCCGGCAGCACCCTGCCGTTGCAGAACACCCAGCGGCCAAACTCGGCGGCGGCGAGGTCGAACCGGCCCTCGTTCAGCCGCTTGCGGAGCGTGCTCTTGCGAAATGCGCCCGCGCCGAGGTTAAAAACAAAGCTGCACAGCGCCGAAAGTTGATTGGGGTTCAGGGGCACCGTTACCATTTGCAAGACGCTCCGGGCGGCGCTGGCCATGTCCCGCCGCAACCGTCGCTCGGCCTCGTCGGCGGTGATCGTCAGCCCCTCGGCCACGTCCGGCCCGGTGCTGCCGTAACCCACGGTCCACACGCCGCCGCTGTCGCGGTAAGCGGTCAGGCGCAGGCCCTCGAACTTCTTCACAAGCTCGAACGCCTCCTCGGGGATTAGGGTCACGGCCTTCCGCTACTCACTTCTTGCCCCTGGCCCGGTTGCGGTGCGCGGCGAGGCGGTCGATCCAGGCGTCCACGCACGGCGGCGTGTCG
>CAXTPM010000371.1:0-872 GCA_964245865.1 uncultured Fimbriiglobus sp.
TAGAAGTAGCGTCGAGGTGGGTTCGAGTTGATCGGCAGTGGCGAGCCACCCCCCGCCCTAGCCCCCCCCCTCCAAGGGGGGAGGGGACCGGAAACTGGCGGGGGTCGGCCGCTGATGATGTCAACGCGAGTTGGGGTCCGGGGCCGCTGGGGGGTGGCCTTGAGCCGGGGCCGGGTCGCTGGTACAGTCCGCCCCGCACGGGACACGCCGTGCGGGGCGGAACTGGGCCGACGGGCGACGCGGCCCCACGATTCCGAAGGGGCAGACGTAGCCGCCGCACCCCCCACGGGGCGCGGCGGAGGGGGGACTTGTCGATGAACGCAGGACGCGCCCACAACGAACTCGTGCGGGTTCACATCCGCTGGATGATCCGCCGCGACATGGCGGAAGTCCTTAAAATCGAGGCCGAGAGCTTCGACCAGCCCTGGACCGAGGAGGACTTCCTGAAGTGCCTCCGCCAGCGCAACTGCATCGGTATGGTCGCCGAACGGCAGGACCGCATCGTCGGCTTCATGATCTACGAGTTGCACGCCAACCGCCTGCATGTACTGAACTTCGCCGCCAGCCCGGAGCACCGCCGCGCGGGGGTCGGGAACCAGATGGTCTCCAAGCTGGTCGGGAAGCTCTCCAGCCACCGCCGCTCGAAAATCACCCTGGCGGTGCGGGAGCGCAACCTGGACGCGCAGATGTTCTTCCGCACCCAGGAGTTCAAGGCGACGCGGGTGCTCCGTAATTATTACGACGACAGCGGCGAGGACGCTTTCTTGATGGAGTACCGCGTGCCGGCGCCGGCCCCGTCCGAGAGCGCGGGCGGGCAGTTGGTGAACCGCGTCGCGCAGTACGAGGGGAGCTAGGCCCGCCGGCTACTCCTT
>CAXTPM010000371.1:882-5667 GCA_964245865.1 uncultured Fimbriiglobus sp.
GAGGGGGAGGGCTGGGGTGGGGGGCCAGCCTAAAGTAGAAGGGGCGGGAAGTAGGTTCGAGTAACTCGTACTCGGCCTGCTAACCCCCCACCCTAGCCCTCCCCCTCGGAGGGGGGAGGGGAGAGGACACGAGAGAACCGCCATGCCGCCCGAGCAGAACCCCGCCGTCCGCCGCGCCCTCACCGGCCTCGCCGCCGTCGCGGTCGGCGCCGCCCAGGTGCGGGCCGACGAGCCGACCTGGACGCTCGCGCCCCCTACCTTCGCTGCGCCGCAGCCGCTGCCGCCACCCGCGGCGCTGCCGGACGTGCCCGCGATCCCGGCGGCGATCGTTGCGGCACCGCCCGCCGCGGAGTTGGCCCCGCCGCCTCGCCCGGTGTTCGACCGGGAACTCGCACCGATGCCGCGCCTTATTCCCGGCGAGCCGCCGCTGGTCGTGGTGCCGGTGATGGCCACGCCGTCCGCCGCGACCCCGCCACCGCAACCGCTACAACCAGATGTGCCTGTCGTTCAAGGCCCGCCGATACAACCCGAATTATCCTTGCCCCCGGCCGAGGGTCGCCCTAGTCTCAGTTCGTCGCCGGCCGCGCCGCGCGCCCCCGAACTCGACGAGACCCCCGCGATGACCCCTGCGTTCAAGTCGATCCCGGCGGCGCTGTTGGGCGCCGCACTCGCCGCCAGCCCGATGAGCGCCCAGACGCCTCCCGACCCGGCCAAGGACGCCGCCAAGGCGCCCGAGGCCGTCGAGAGCCTCAAAAAGCAGCTCGACGAGGCCAACCGCAGGCTCGCCGACCAGGACAAGGAGCTGAAGTCACTGCGGCTGGAGTTGACCGGCGGCAAGACCGAGGCGGGCATTCCGGTCAAGGGGCTGCGCGACACCCTCAAAGACTTCGAGGCGAAGTTCGAGAAGTTGCAGACCCAGTACAGTGAACTCGCGGGCAAAGTCGCGCAGTCGGGTTCGACTAGCAACTCGAACTACACGCCCGACCCCAAAATCCCGCAGCAGATGCCCGGCGGCGCGGTCACGCCGAACCCGGCCACTAGCCCCGCCGCGAAGCCCAAGGCGAAGATTCAGATTCGCAACTACTACGCGGCCGAAGTGACGCTCGTGCTGAACGACGTGTCGTTCAAGGTGAGGCCGAGCGAGACGCGCGAGGTCGAGATCAACGCCGGCGACTACAGCTACGAACTCGCCGGCTCGGCGCGCGAGACTAAGTTCGTCGCCGCCGGCGACACGATGGTTCTGAGCATCCGCTGACGGAGGAGTGGGGAGTGGGGAGTGGGGAGTGGGGAGAGTAAAGACACAAACCGAGCCGATGGCCCGCCCGTCTTCACCCTCCCCACTCCCCACTCCCCACTCCCCACTGTCTGCATGATCATTACCATCGACGGCCAGGCGGGTTCGGGCAAGTCTACGGCCGCGGCTCGCCTCGCGGACGCGCTCGGCTACGGGCGGCTGAACACCGGGGCGATGTACCGCGCTTCGGCCTGCCTCTTGGCGCGGGCCGGCGTCGATCTCGCCGCGCCGCCCGACGGGCCGCGCCTCTTCGCGCTGATGGAGCCGCTGCACTTCGAGTTCGACGGCGAGCGCGTGTTCGTCTGCGGCGAGGAGTTGACGCACGCCATCCCTTCCGAAGAAATGGGCGCCGCCGCGAGCCGGGTCGGCGGGTTCCTGGAAGTCCGCCGCAAGTTGCAGCGCGAGCAGCGGCGCCTGGCCGAGGGGCGGAATCTCGTGTGCGAGGGGCGCGACCAAGGCACCGTCGTGTTCCCCGAGGCGCCCGCGAAGTTCTACTTCACCGCCAGCGCCGAGCACCGCGCCCGCCGCCGCGCGTCTCAGTTGGGCTTCGAGGCCACGCCCGAGGTCGTCGCCGACCTGGCCGACGCGATCCGGGCGCGTGACCGGGCCGACGCGGCGCGGGAACTCGACCCCCTGCGCGTCCCCGAGGGCGCGGCCGTGATCGACACTTCCGAACTCGGCATCGACGCGGTTTTGAGCCTCATGCTCGCCGAAGCCCGCGCGAAGGTCGGGGCGTAAGGTGCCAGGCGACCTCGCCAGTCGCGCGCTCTACTACTCGGTGTTCGGGCCGTCGTTCGCGCTCGCCACGGCCGGGTTCTCGCTGCGGATGTTCGGCCGGGCCAACGTCCCGCGCGCCGGCCCGGCGGTGCTGGTGGCGAACCACCAGTCGTTCCTCGACCCCTGGCTGGTCGGGCAGTCGGCGCCGCGACGTTTGAGGTACCTGGCACGCGACGGCCTATTCCAGTTAGGGCCGTTCGGCCGGCTGATCCGCGGCTTCGGCGCGGTGCCGATCGACCGCGGCTTCGGCAAGGAGGGCTTGCGCGCGGCGCTGGCGCTCTTGGCCCAGGGTGAGGCGCTGCTGGTGTTCGCCGAGGGGGAGCGCACCGCCACCGGCGAACTCCAGCCTCTGCGGCCGGGGGCGGGGCTTCTCATTAGCCGGGCGAAGTGCCCCGTAGTACCAGTCGGCATCGCCGGGGCGTTCGAACTGTGGCCCCGCCACCGGCGCCTGCCCGCGCCGCGCCCGCTGTGGTCGGGGCTGGGGCTCGGGGTGGGGGTGGCGTTCGGCCGGCCGCTGCCGCCGGAGGAGTTCGCGGGGCTGGGCCGCGAGGCGGTCTTGGCGCGCGTGGCGGCGGAGTTGGCCGGGGCGGTGCGGGCGGCGGGCGGCTAGTCCTTCACGACCCGCAGCCTCGTAGTGCCGCTGTTGGCAACGGCCTGGCGCGTCTTCTTGTCGAGAATAATGCACCCTTCCGAGGCGGTGCCGTTCATCTTCGGGTTGTCGCCGTGAATCAGGAAGCCCGTACGGCCGTGGGCGGCGTGGCCGTCCGGGGTCAGCCGCATCACGATTGGTCCTTTGGTGTCGTGCTTGAACACCTCGCCGATCTTCCACAGTCCGGCCAGAATCGGGCCGACGTTCTTCACTGCCTCCTTGTCGGGGTTGTCCTTCCCCTCGCCGTGCCCGGAGTAGCCCTTGCCGACCTCCTTGCCGTCGAGCGTGAGCTTGCCCGTCTTCTGCGAGTAAACGAACTCCTTCTCGGCCGCCAGCGCCGGGGACGAGGCGATGAGCAGGACGACGAGCGTGCGGGCGAACATGGCGAGGCTCCGGTCGAGGATGAGGGGAGGCGAGTGTAGGAAGAATCGGGCCGGTTAGTAGCCGACGACGATCAGTTTCATCTTCCCGAAGAACGGCTTCAGGTTGGGGGAAGAGTGTTTCATCAGGAGTTTGTATTTGAGTTTCGCCACCGCCGCCGGTGCGTCGTTCGGCACGACCTCGGCGGACACTATGAACCGGTTGATCTCGTGAGCGTCTCCGTTCGGGCAGGTCAGGTCAATATCGCTGACGAAGACCTCGTAATGCGCGTGGGGGCGCTCGAAAGGGACTTTAATCTCTTCTTTCGGGACGATGTGCGGCACGGAGACGGTTTTGATCTCGATCGCGTCGTTCTTCGTTTTCAGGGCCGACTCTAAACTCTCCAGGCGCTCGATAACTCGTGCGTAGCGCGCGAACAGTTTCGCCTCGGTCTCCGGGTCGAGCTTGGGCGCGTCGGGGAATGCTTTGTCGGCCTTGACGTATTCAGCGTCCTTGGCCAGCAGTCGCTTGCCGAAGGCCCGGAGGTCGTCCAAATACTTCTCGTACTGCGTGCTCAGCAGGTCCAACTTCTTGATCACGCCCGCGCCGTTGCCCTGTTCCTGCCGGACGGTGTCGATGTTCTGCTTAGTGTCCAGGGCGGATCGGAACAACCCCGCGCACTTTTTCAACTTGGTCTCGAACTCGTCGGACCAGAGTAACGCCGCGACGGGGTTCCACCCCTGGGTTTCGTAGGACTCCACAGTGACCGAACCGATCCCCGCGTTGGCGCGCGTGGACCGCGCGAAGATCGGCTTGAGAGCGTCGCCGATGTTTTTCTGGATGTCCCCCTCCTCGCTCAGGGCGACGCTGACGAGATCGCCGATGTCTTTCAGGCCTTCGCCGCCGATGTTTTCGAGTTTGATCGTGACCGAGTTGCGCCTGTTGGCCTTCTTCACGTCGTCCTGAATCGTTGTCTTGACTTCGCCACCCCACGGGCCGAACCCGCCGCCCACGCCGGCAACGACTTTCACCTTGTCGATGGTTTCTTGCGACCAGCGGTCCACGGTCAACTCACAGACGACCCTGGCGACCTTGTGCTCCGCCCGGACGAAGTGCGTGCCGTACAACTCTGCGAACTCGGCGTGCTTATTAGTAGCGATTAGATTCTTCGCCTCCGGCGTCAGGACGGTTTGGTTGAGTCGGTCCTGGCCGTAGTCGTGCTTGGCGACGATCACCAGGTGAAACTTGCCCTCCTCGATGGTGTTCTGGTTCAACTTGTTCACATTCGCGCCGCCGGCCACGAACGGGGTGCGGAACGTGGCGTTCACGTTAAAACCCTTGAGGGTGTTCAGCGCTTGCGACTCGGTGAGGACGTAAAAATCCACCGTCGTCCCGTTGTCGGTCGTGGCATTCACCTGGTTGCCGTGCGGGGTGAACGGCGACGGCTTACTCTCCATCGCCGCGAAGTCGAACCCCGCGCCGAGCACCAGGCCGTCGCTGGCACTCACTTTGAGAATCACCTGCGGCAAGTTGCCGCTGGCCTGGCGCGGGGCGTTCGCCGCCGGCGGGTTGATTTGCTGGACCTTCTGGCCCTGTCAACGCTCACTTGGAACTGGTTCTTCCGCACTCTTGGTGGCGCGGTAACTGTCCCCCCGTTCCCGATTCGCCGGGGTGCTACTAGGGCTTGTGCCGGGCGCGGGCCCGG
>CAXTPM010000372.1:0-5629 GCA_964245865.1 uncultured Fimbriiglobus sp.
CCGGACGACTCGGCGCCGATCCTCAGCACCTCGGCCGAATAGTCCGCGTTCGGCAGGAGCGCCCACCCGCCGATCGTGACCAGCAGGGTCGCCCGCCGGCCCCCGAGGAGCGGGAACAGGGCGGCGGACACGAGTACCCAGGCTCCGAGGGCGAGCGTCACCGGGGTGGGCGGGAACGGGGGCATCGGCGGCTCCGGGTACTCGCGCGGGCCGCGCGGCCCGCGGTTGATACTTTATCTATGGATCGCGCGACCGAACGTAGGGTACTGATCACGCTCCGGCCGTGGGGGCAGCTCGGCACGAGGAGTTTCGGGGCATGCACGTCGATCGCATCGTGGCCGTCCTGCTCGCCTGGCCGCTCGTGGTGGCCGCCCTGTTCCGCGCCGCCGGGCCGGCGCGGGCCGTCCTGGTCGGCGTGGTCGGCGGGTTCCTGCTCCTTCCGAGTCACCAAGTCAAGTTGGGCGTCCTCGGGTTCGGCTTCCCGGTCGATAAGTGCAACGTGGGTGGGCTGGGGTTGTTACTCGGGGCCGCGCTGTTCGGGCGGCGGGACGTGGCGCGGGCGCGGCCGAGCTGGTTCGACCTGCCGATGGCTGCCTACTATCTGGCCCCACTGGCCGGGCTGCTGCCGGGCGTCGCCGGGTCGTCGATTGACATTCTCGACGCGATGATCGGCCGCGGGCTGGGTTGGTTCGTCCCGTATGTCATGGCGCGGGTGTACTTCAGCCGGGACGACGGGCCTGCGGAGGTCGCCGCCGCCCTGGTCGTTGGTGGTGTGGCCTACGTGCCCGTCTGCGTCTACGAGCAACTCGCCGGCCCGCAGAACTACCTCGCGCAAGTGGCCTACGGCATCCCGGCGAGCTTCAACTCCGACCGGCTCGGGGGCTGGCGGCCGAACGGGTTCCTCGGCGACGGCCTCACCCTGGCGACCTGGATGGCGCTGACTGCGGTGACGGCGACGTGGCTGTGGCTCGGCGACCGGGGCCGGCGGCGGTGGGCGGTCGGGGCGGTCGCGCTGGCCCTCGTGCTCACGACGATCTCCTGCCGCGGGGTGTACGGCTACCTGATCCTCGCCGCGGGATTGGCCACGGCCTTCCTGTCCCACCTCACGCGGCCCCGGCCCTGGCTCGCGCTCCTGCTCGCCGTCCCGGTCGCCTACATGGCCGCGCGCGTGTCCGGCGCGTGGGACGGGGCGGACCTCGTGCGCGCCGCCGGCTTCACCGGCCGGTCGGGGACGGTCGGATGGCGGCTGGAGGCCGAGAACGAGGTGATCCGCCGGGTCGTCGGCGAGCGGCCGGCGTTCGGGTTCGGCTCGTACATCTGGAACGCGAGCCTGCCGAAGTGGCCCGACGGGGCGTGGCTGCACGCGCTGTGGATGGGCGGGCTGACCGGGCTGGCACTCTGGGCCGGGGCACTGTTCGTGGTGCCGGCGGGCATGGCGATGCGGCCGACCCGCGGCGACCGCCCGGCCGCGCCGGTCTGGGCGCTCGCCTGCTGGTGCGGCCTGCAGCTCTTGGACAGCCTGCACAACACGTGCTACATCCCGCCGCTGGCCCTGGTCGCCGGAACCCTGGTCGGTTCGGGCGTCATTCGCCGCGCGCCTAAAAGCTCAGCAGGGGTGAGATCGTGGGAGTCGTTTCTGGCGGACGACCGGCCCGGCCGGCGGTGAACACCGGCGCCGACCCGGCCGGCGCCCCTCGGCCCGCCGGGACGTTTCCGGCCGGGGTGCGGATCGGACGGGGGTTGTGATACGCACCCTATTTATTAGTTGCCGGGTCGGCGTAGTCGCAGCGGCAGACGGTCTTGACGCGGTCGGGGTCGAGTCCGACCCGCCGCCATGCGTCGATCGCGGCGGCCCGCAGCGCCGCTAGGTCCTTGTAGACGCGGTTGGACCAGAAGCGCTCGCGCAGGTAGTGCCACAGGCGCTCGACGGGGTTGAGTTCGGGGGAGTAGGGCGGGAGCGTGACGGGCGTGATGTTGCCGGGCACCCGCAGCGCCTTCGACGCCGAGTGGTAGCCCGCCCCGTCCCACACCAAGACGACGTGCGTCCCCTCGGGGACCGCCGCCGACAACTGGTCGAGGAGCACCTGCACCGCTGCGGTGCTGACCCCGTCGCTGGCGAGCGCCTCCGCGCGCCCGGTGGCCGGGCAGACGGCGGTCAGCACGTGCAGGTTGGCGTAGGCCGTCTGCTTGGGCGCGGTGGGGCGCGACCCCCGCTCGGCCCACACCCTCGTCAGCGTCCCCTTCTGGCCGAAGCGGGCCTCGTCCTCGAACCAGACCTCGACTGCCTCACCGGGCCGGGCGGCGGCGACACCGGCGACGAACTCGGGGAGACTTTTTTGAAGGCTTCCCGCGCCGCCGGGTCCGCCCTGGGGTGCGCGGGGCGGGGCCGCAGGGGCGACAGGCCCATCTTGCGCAGGATGACGTACACCGCCGCGGGCTTCCTCGCCACGCCGAACTCCTCGGCGAGGATGCGCCGCACGTCGGCGCCCCGCAGGGCGCACACGCCGTCCTCGGGCGTCGGCCCGGCCCGCAGCCGCCCGGCCAGCCGCGCCGCCTGCTCGGGGGAGAGTGGAGCCTTGCGACCCCGCCCGACCCGGTCGGCCAGAGCCCCGGCGCCGCCGGCGTTGTACCGGGCGGCCCAGCCCCGCACCTGCCGCTCGCACAGAAGCGCCTCCGCGCCGGCCTCGGCGGCCGTGCGCCCGAGCATCGCGGCGCGCACCGCGAGCAGCCGGCGGGACACCTTCGCCCGAGGCTCCCGCCGGGCCAACTCGGCGAGTTCGTCGGCGGTGTCACGGGGCTCGACGCGCATCGATGGCCTCCGGCTGAGGCCTTCAGCCTACCGGGCAAGGCCAAGACCGGCAATTAATAAATAGGTTGCGTATGAACTGGCCTCTCCGAAAAACGTCGGCACCCTGAGCCGGTCCCAGACCTTCTCGCGCAGTCGGACGCCGACGCCGACCAGCACGCTGGGCGCGCGGGCGCCGTCCGACTGCGGAGTTAGCCTGAGACTGGTACTCATCGGACGCGGTCACGCCGTGCAATCTATTGGTCTGGTGGCTACGGGCGGTTTTCCACAGATTGGCCGCGCCGGGCCAGGACTTCGCGGTAGATTCTGACCGTCTCCTCGGCCTTCTTGGGCCAGGTGAACGGCCCCCCGCGCACTCGCGCCGTAGCGGCCCGCCCCATCGCGCGGCGCTTTTCCGGTGAGCCGGCGAGTTCGAGCATCGCGGCGGCGAGGCTGGCGACGAACGCCTCAGGCGAGGTCGGCGGCACCCGGATTCCACTAGTGTCATCGACGGTGAGCGCCGGCCCGCCCCAATCGGTGACAACCACCGGCAGCCCGACCGCCATTGCCTCGACGACCACAATGCCGCCGCTTTCTCTCAAGCTCGGCAGTACGAACACGTCGGCCCGCCGCAGCCGCGCCGCCGCCTCGGGGGCGCCCAGCCACCCGGCGAACTCGACCACCGCGCGGACGCCCAGGCGTTCAGCCCGCGCCTCGAGCGCCGGCCGCTCCGAACCGTCCCCGAGGACTTCGAGCGCCAGCGACCCCGGCGGCGATCCCGCGCACGCGGCGGCAAATGCGTCGAGCAGGAGATCAACCGCCTTCCAGTCCACCAGCCGGCCCAGGTAGGCGAATCGCACCGGCCCGCCGGCGGGTTCGGACTCGCCCCGCTCGGGCCGCGCGAACACGGTCGGATCGACGCAGACCTCGCCCACCGTGTCGTAGACCGCGCCGCGACAGCCCGCCGGCAGCGCGGCGCGGGTCTGGGTGTTTGCCACCAAGAGCGCGTCGGCCCGCAACTTGCCGGGCAGCAGCCGGTTGGCCAGTCCGGACGCGAGCCGCCCGGCCCCCTCGACGGCGCGAGAGACGGCCCCCTCACGGCCCCTGAACCCCGGCGGGTAGCGCATCCCCCCCGAGAGCGGCGGGCCGATCACCACCGGCACCCCTAGTCCGTAGATCGCGCTCGGCTCCCTCGGCGAGATCGGGTAGACCTGATGCACCAAGTCGATCCCTGCCGTGCGGACGAGTTCGCGGGCCACGCGCCGCATCCGCAACTGCCCGACAGTCTTGGCAACGACGCCCAGAGTCTGGGCGCTGATCTTGTCGGGCAGGAGACGCGACGCGCGGTACAGCCGCTTGTCAAAGCGGGTGTCCTCGATGAACCGGATGCGGTCCAGGCGATCCGGGAACGCGCGGGCCAGTTCGTCGCGCACTCGCGCGTGCGTGACGAGCCACGTCTCGACGCCGAGTGCGGGGAGGTAGCGGAAGTAGTTGTACGGCGCGGCCGCCTCCCCCCCCATGAGGGCCGAGGCGTTCTCGCCGACGAGGAGGACGCGCATACTTCGGGGCGCCATTGGGTCGAACAGTGTGGCGACGTTCGTTGTACAGATTTGCCGGCGTAATCAAAGCAGAATCCGCCCAGACGACGTGCGAGTCCGGCGGATTCCGGGTCGGAGATCTTGCCGAACGGGGTGCGTTCTGATTTTCAGTACCCTACGAGACGGTGACACCCGGCCCCCGGCTGGCGCCGTGCCCTCGATGGGAGCAACAGGTGTCCGAACTTGCGGCGCGTCGGCGATCTGCCTTGAGAGACTGGGCCGGGTGCCTGGCGTCCGTGGCGTGCGCGATCGGCGCGGCGTTGTCGTTCCTCCCCCGCCAGACGCTCTGGGGCGACGAGACGACGCAACTGTCCGGCCTGACGCTGAGTCCCACCGACGTGAGCGCCTGGCTCGCCGGCGCGGCCAAGCACGACTTCGGGGTGCCCGACGACCGGATGCCGCCCGGCAGCTACTGGGCCGGGTGGGCGTGGGCGCGACTTTTCGGCCTGAGTGAGCCGGCGATGCGCTGGTTCGGCGTGGCCTGCGTCGCACTCGCCACGGCGGTGGTCTACCGCACCGCACTCGGGGTGTGGGGATTCGGCGCCGCGGTGGCCAGCGGGCTGATGCTTGCGCTGTCGCCCAACGTCGTGACCACGGCGGTCGAAATCTGCGCCTACCCCGTGCTGATCCTGGAGTCGTCGGCAGTCTTCTATGCCCTGACGCGCGTCCTGACCTACCCCCCGGAGCGGCGGAACGGCTGGCTGGCTGCGATGGCCGCGTTCGGGCTGGCGGCGGCGTACACGCACTTCTACGGCCTCGTCGTCGCCGGCGGCGCGTTCCTGGCCGCGCTCGTGGTGGGCGCGGCGCGGCGGGAGCGGCTGCGGCCGGTTGCAGTCGCCATCGCGGTGGTCGCCGTGCTCTCGGCGGGGCTAGTCCCCTTCGTCCTAGCGTCGGTCGGGATGTCGCAGCCGGGGCCGCGCGCGGGGCCAGCCCCCTCCAAACTCGTCGATCTCGTGCGCCTGGCCTACCGGCTACTCTCGCACCCGGCGACAGCGGTGTCCAGGGTCGCGGTGGCCCTTGCTCGCCAGCGTCTGATGACCACACGCTTCGAGCATTACCGGCTGAAGGACGAGGCCAAAGGCGTGGCAAGAGGATTCCGGAGCAAGACCGTCCCCCACGTCATGCTTCGAACGATTACGAAGCTCGACTCCCTCGACCCCATCTTCGCCAAACACGCCCCAATCTTGGATGCCCGCCTTGCGGACCTGAACGCCGCCCTGGCAACCGTCGGAAGCAATCAGCGCCA
>CAXTPM010000373.1:0-5613 GCA_964245865.1 uncultured Fimbriiglobus sp.
CGAGGCAGACCAGGCTGCCCCAGATGATGGCGATGAAGCCGAAGAAAATCCATTGCGCCTGCTCGGCATACTCCTCGTCCGACGGGGGCGCGTCGGTGAACACGATCGGCCAAAGCCCGTAGATAATGAGGCCTACCCCGGCGATGACGGTGATGCCGCCTTCGAGGATGAGTAAGTTCGTGGGGCGCACGAGGATGCCCGAAGCGGGGCCGCGGGCGGACTTCTTGAACTTGTCCTGCACGTCGCCGAAGCGGGGCTTGTTCTTCTCGATGACGCGGAGTTCGTCCTCGGATTCGCGGACGACGCCGTACGGGACCAGGTCGTCGTCGGCGTTGTCCTTCTCGCGCTGGCTGCGGGGGTCGGTGCTCATCGGCGCTCTTCTCGGAGATGATTAGCGGGGCTAGTGGAGTGTACCAGACGTGGGCGCGCGGTGGTAGGGGGCGGATGGGACTCGAGACCCGCCCCCCGGAGCCACGCCCCATGTCCCCTCGCCCCGACGCCGGCACGCACTCCTTGCCCGAGGGCGACTTCGCCACTAGCGCCATCCCCAGCGGCGAGGCAAAGCCCCCCGCCCTCCCCGGCGAAGTGGCCGGGCGAGTCGTCGCCGGCCGCTACACGCTGGTCGAGTGCGCCGGCGCCGGCGGCATGGTCACCGTCTGGCGGGCCACGCAGTCCGCTCCGGTGAAGCGCGACGTGGCGCTGAAGCTCATCCGCGCCAGGTTCGACACTCGCACCGTGCTGGCCCGGTTCGAGGCCGAGCGCCAGGCGCTCGCGGTGATGGACCACCCGAACATTGGGAAGATTCTCGACCGACGCGTGACCGACGCAGCCGGCCGTTCTTCGTGATGGAACTCGTCGCCGGCCCGCCGATCTCCGAGTATTGCGACTCGCACAAGCTCACGCCGGGTGCGAGGTTGCGGCTATTCGTGGCGGTGTGCGGGGCGATCCGGCACGCGCACCAGAAGGGCGTCGTCCACCGCGACATCAAGCCGTCGAACGTGCGGGTTTGTGAACTCGACGGCAAGCCGGTGCCGAAGGCGATCGACTTCGGCCTGGCCAAAGCCGTCGCGCAGCCGCTCACGGACCGTAGCCTCGCCACGATGGCCGGGGCGATCATCGGTACCCCGGCGTAGATGAGTCCCGAGCAACGGGAAGTCGAAGTCGGCGAGCAGGTGCCGGGCGGGTCGATCATCGGTACCCCGGCGTAGATGAGTCCCGAGCAACCCAGCCTCACCGGCGCCGACATCGGCGCGGGTGTCGATGTGTACTCGCTCGGGGCGCTGTTGTACGAACTGCTCTCCGGCAGCCCGCCGTTCCACGAGTCGGAGTTGAGGCGGGCTCTGATGTTCGAGATGCTGCGCGTGGTGCGCGAGGTCGAGCCGCGTCGGCCGTCGGACAAGCTCTCGGGCGCGGGGGATGTTCTCGACCTCGCCGCGAACCGCTCGACCGAGCCGAAGCGCCTGGCCGGCCTGTTGCGCAGCGAACTCGACTGGATGGTGCTGAAGGCCATCGAGAAGGACCGCGGCGCTACGACGCCCCGAGCGACCTCGCGGCCGACCTGCGCCGCTACCTCGGCGGCGAGGCGGTCAGCGCCCCCCCCCGTCGGGGGGCTACCGGCTGCGCAAGTTGGTGCGCCGCAACAAGGCGGCAAGACTGACCGGCAGCTTGGCGGCGCTGGACTCGTACTGGGGCTAGCCGGGACGACGTGGGGGCTAGTGCGCGCAGTCGAGGCGCGGCGGCAGAGAGCGAGGCGGAGCAGCGGCGGGAGGCGGAAAAAGCGATCGAGCGTAGTGTAAACACCCTACGAATGACAGCATGGCAAATAATATCCCAGAACACAGTTCCAAGAGATTTGTATTTCACAATACCACAGCGTAACACCAAACCACTTGCACTGCCTGAACAGATGTTTGCAATGTCGATTGCCGAGATGCTACAGGAAAATACACCCATACCTATTGACGACCGAGGGCTTCCAACTGGTCGCCCGGCACCGCAAGAACCGGGTCCGCCCACCGACGGCCGACGGTCGCCGCTGCCGCCGGCTGAGGCGGCGGTGGGTGGTGGAGCGGACGTTCGCCTGGCTGCACTCGTTCCGGCGGGTCGTAACCCGCTACGAGAGGAGTGTAGACCTGTACGACGGCTTCGTGCATCTGGCTTGTGCCTTCATCGCACTCGGACGGCTTGTGAAATAGGCTCTAGCCATCAACCAAGTCCAAGCATTAGTAGCTGACTATCCTGCCGAGCTTGCACACTTACTACAGCTCATCGAGCTGAATTTCGAGCTTGGTCAGCACTACTGGTACGCTGGCCAACGGAGTAATGCGCTGGCTCATTTCCGTGCCACGATCAGACTGTCCGCAACAAGTTCAAGCCATCGAATACCAAAATACTCACAATAAAATATGGAAAGCAAACTTCCATATCGGTCTAGCCTTCCATAGATAAGATTCCAGAATAGCTCCTGTATCAACTAACTAAAATTCTGATTTCTAGCTGATTTTTATCCCGTTTTCGTGCGTTTCCTACCACGCATTGCTACTGCCGTACCGACCCTTCCCCTCGCGGCAGCCTACAATCCCCGCAGGAGGTGACGCATGCCGATCCACGACTGGACCCGCGTCCGGGCCAACCGCTTCCACGCTTTCCACCAAGACTGGACGATCGAGATCGCCCGCGCGCTCAACCGTGGCCTGCTCCCGGACGGCTTTTTCGCGCTGCCGGAGCAAGTCACCGGCGGGCCGTCGCCGGATGTGGTGACGCTCTCCGTGCCGCGCAATCCGACACCCGGCGTGGGAGGGGTCGCCACCGCTGCGGTCCCGCTGAGAATGCGGCACGTCACACCGAACGTCAAAATGAGCTACCCCACTCAAGCCAACCGCGTCACCGTCAATCACCCCGACGGCCAAGTTGTCGCAGTGATCGAGATCGTCTCGCCCGGCAACAAGGGCAGCCGGCACGCGATCAACTCGTTCACCCGCAAGGCCGCGCAGTTCCTACGCGCCGGCGTACACCTGTTGATCGTGGACCTGTTCCCGCCGTCGAAGCGCGACCCGCAGGGGATTCACCCGCTGATCTGGGAGCGGATCGAGGGAGTGGACGAGGATTTTGCGGTGCCGCCGGGCCAGCCGCTTACGCTGGCCGCCTACTCGACGGACGGGGCGGGCGACATCACTGGCTACATCGAGCCGCTCGGCGTCGGCGACGTGATGATCGATATGCCGATCTTCCTCAGCCCGGATCGGTATGTGCCGTGCCCACTCGAATCGACCTACATGGCGTCGTGGGACGTGTTCCCGGCGATGCTACGCGAACCGCTGCTGGCGCCGCCGGCTAGCCCTCCGGCTCCGCAGTCGTAGCCGCCGGCTTCGCCCACACGCTCAGGATCGTCGGCTGCCCCAGCACGCGCACTTTTAGCTTGCGCGTCGCCTTGAACCCGTTCAGCCGTAGGGGCATCTCGAGCGCATCCTGCTCCATCACCAGGAACACCGCCCGGCCGCCGGGGACCATCACGCGGTTCAGCTCGGCGGCGAACGCGGCGTACAAGGGCGGCACGAGGTCCGGCGAGCCGAGTTGCTTGCCGAACGGCGGGTTCACGATCACTCGGTCGATTGATTCACTCGCCAGTGGCAAGCGGCGGGCGTCCCAGCGCACGATGGGGATCGGGGCGACGCGGTCGAGGTTCTGGCCGGTGACGAACACGGCGTTCGGGTCGATGTCGCCGCCGAGGACTGTGATGGGGGCGGTGTGCGAGCGGCGGTCGGCGACGGCGAGCGCTTCGGCCAGAATGGTGCCGGCGCCGCACATCGGGTCCAGCACCGTTTGGCCGGGGGCGATGCCGGCGAGTCTCGCCATGCTCGCGGCGACGGTGGGGCGGAGTGAAGCGGGAACGTGGTCGGACTTGTAGGTGCGGTGGCGCATGCTGCGGTCGCTCAGGCGCAAGCCGCAGACGGCGGTTTCCTCGCGGATGGTCAGCCAGATTTCGAGCCACGCGTTCTCGTCCTGGGGCGTCCAGCCGCCGGGGATTTTGCCTGCTAGGCCGTCGGCCATCGCGTCGAGCGCGTCCACCCGGCGGAAGCCGTGCTCCCCTTCGCGCTGGCACACGAGGTGGAACGTCGGCTTACCTTTAGTTAGCGGTCGCAGGCTGTGGTGAATGCGGAACAGGCTCGGCCAGTCGGGGCGGTTGGCGGTCCACTGGCGGAACTTGGCGAGATCAGTCGCTTTGAAACTCAAGGAGTTACTGCCCCAACACAATGCGAAGACATCTTCGGTGCATCGGAGTTGCAGCAGTTTCGGCGTCACGGAATCCAGGCGGAAGACGACGACGCCCTTCGAGACTTTCTTGATCTCGCCGCCGAGGTCTTTTTGAATTTCGTCGGCGGCGATGGGTTCCAGGCCGGGGATGACGGTGGCGTAGAACGCGGGGAGCGTGGCCGGGGCGTCGGGGCGGCTGCGGCGGGACATGGAAGAAGCTCGGAACTCGGAACGGGGAGCGCGGAATGGAGGAGTGAAGACCGTGCCGCACAGGGCATCATACCGCCGAACTTGCCGGGTACTAGGTAACTGCTACAATGCGCGTTCGGCCCGCCACACACCCGCCGGCTCTCGCGTGCGGCCGACACGCGGTAAGGCCCGGCGCGGGAGCGCATACCCACCATGACCGAAAACCTCATCGACCTCAAAGCCCTGCTCGTCGAGCGCGACGACTTCGAGGGGAGCATGGTCTCCAAGCTGCGCGAGGGACTCTCGCAGGGCGGCGGGCAGATCAAGACCCTGCGGGATATTCTCGAAACGCTCAATAAACGCCTGCCGTCGGCCGCGCCGGCGCAGCAGAAGAAGCTGCACCTCAAACTCGGCGTCGTGCAGTTTTACCTGGGGCATATGGCCGAGGCGGTGGAGAACCTCAAACAAGGCGACGGGCCGCTGGCTAGCTTCTTCTTGGGCCGCGCCTACGCCCAGCGCGGTGACTTCGCGCTCGCGCTCGAGTCGTTCGAGCGGGCCGAGAAGTCCGGCTACGCCGCGCAGCAGGTGCAACTCCAGCGCGCGGGCGTGCTGCGCCAGCAGGGGCAGACCGGCGAGGCGAAGGCGATCCTCACCAAACTCAAGGACATGGCCGCGCACAACG
Organism: uncultured Fimbriiglobus sp.; assembly: GCA_964245865.1. Lineage (GTDB taxonomy): Bacteria > Planctomycetota > Planctomycetia > Gemmatales > Gemmataceae > Fimbriiglobus. The sequence continues at coordinate 5,126 of CAXTPM010000373.1, forward strand.
CGGAGTACCACTACCAGGACGGCGGTCTCGCGGAGGCCGAGGGCGACAAGGCGCGGGCCGCGAAGTCCTACGAGCGGGCCGTGGAGTTGGACCCGTCGCACACGGGTGCCTTGTTCCGGCTCGCGTTCCTGAACGACCTCGAAGGCAACGACAACGACGCGATTAACTACTACGAGCGCTGCCTGAAGCACCCGCCCATCGGCAAGGGCGTTTTGTACAACCTCGGCGTGCTGTACGAGGACGCCGGGCAGTTCGACAAAGCCGCCGACTGCTACCGCCGGCTGCACAAGGCCGACCCGAACGACGAGCGCGCGCGCCTGTTCTACCGCGACGCCGAGCAGTCGATGACGATGACCTACAACCCCGACGACGAGCAAGTGAGCGTCCAGTTCCGGCAGGTGCTCGAACACCCGATCACCGACTTCGAGCTGAGCGTGCGCAGCCGCAACTGCCTGAAGCGCATGAACCTCCGCACCCTCGGGGACCTC
>CAXTPM010000374.1:0-2062 GCA_964245865.1 uncultured Fimbriiglobus sp.
GCCGCGACGGATGTCTATCCCCTCGGGGCGACGATTTACCACCTGCTCACCGGCGCCCCGCCGCCGAGCGCCAAGGACCGCCTCGCCGACGACCGCCTGGCGCCCGTCTTGAGCGAGCACCCGACCGTGCTGCCGGAGCTAGCCCACGCCCTCGACGCGGCCTTGGTGCTCGACCCGTCGCGCCGCACCCCGAGTTGCGGGCACTTTTTGGCGAACCTGCGCGGCATCGATTCGGCAATGCCGGCCGTCGCCAAGCCGAGCGAGCCGCTGTGGGGGCTGGCGCGGGGGCTAGCGGTGGTGGCGATTCTGGCCGTGGCGGCGGGGCTGCTGAAGCTGCTGGTGTTCTGAGCGGTTCGCCGTGACCCGCGCCCAACTCGTACTCTTGCGGCCCCTCACGCCGGCCCTCATCGCGGGCGTGGTCGACCCCGTCGACCTCGCCCTTGCTCCTCATGCGTGGCCACTGAGCGCTCTCGCAGCCGCGATGGCAACGCTCAACGCCGCTTGGGAGTGGCGCCGCCTCCACTGGGCGAACGAACTTTGGGCCGTTGCGGGAGCCATGCGCACCGCCCGCGCCGCCGGGCTGCGCCTGCACTACGAGCCGGAGTGGGACGGGCTGGCGCGCGAGTGGGACTTGGCCGGGATTTTTGCGCGCGAGCTGCGGCACCTGGGTGATGCCTGGTTCGGCTTCCGGCTGCGTGGCCGCGCGCACGTTTACCTGCTGCGCTTCCCGGAGCGGGTCAACCGCGCGTTCCCCGGTGACTACTGGGGGCTGGCGATGCCGACGCTGGGCATCGCGGTCGTCTCGGCTCAGCCGCTCGGGGGGCTGCCGGACATCTGGCGGCACGAGGCAGCGCACCTGCTCATCCCGCGACTCGGGCCAGAATCACCGGCATTTAAGGTCGAGGGGCTGACGACGTTCCTGCAGTGGTGCGGGGCGGGCGTACCGGGCGACCGCGCCTCGTGGGACACCGAGCGCCTGCGGCCGTCGCCGGAAACGCCGCTGCTGAGCGCAATGCTGGACGAGGCGTTCTTCTTCGATCCAGTCCGAATGCGGGAGTGCTACGCGGCGGCGGGCAACTTCACCTGCTACTTGGTCGAGCGCTTCGGCTGGCTAGCGTACCGGCAGTTCTTCCGGCGCGCGAACGCGCGCAGCTACGCCAAGGCGTTCGCGGCGGCGTTCGGCGTGAGTCTGGTGGAAGCTGAGGTGGATTGGCGCGCGGAAGTCGAGGCGCAGTCAGGCGAGGTAGCCGGGGGGACGGACGTGGACTAGGCCGGGCCGTTCCCCGCGAGCGGGTCGGAGACGACGAGGCCCGGTATCCCCGCGAAGTCCTTGAGGTTGCGCGTCTTCAACTCGCGCGCCTCCAGAATTCGCGGTGGCGGCGATGAGGGCGTCGCCGAGAGACATTTTGCGCGACTGGCGCAGGAGCACGGTGCGGGCGATGACGGCGTCGGTGACGGGCAGAACTTCTAGCGCCGCGAACGTTGCTTCTAGCTGCTGCTTCTCGGTAGGCGTGATCTTGTGGTAGCCGAGGACTTCGACCCGGCTGACGGCCGAGACGGCCGGCCGGGCGTCGGCGATCAGCCGGCGCAACTGCGCGTACCCTGGGAGGGTGGAGTAGATGACGAGGTTGCTGTCGAAAATCATTCGTCGCGCCCCGGCAGGGGGCGGTCTTTCCTCTCCTCGCGCTGCCATTCGAGCGGGTCGCCGAAGCTCAGCGCACCCCCGGCGTCGGCGAGCGCCTGCAGCGCCGCCGCCGCGGCCGGGCCATCGGTGCGCTTCCGGGCCGGCGCCGGCTCGGCTAGTACGGTGACGTGGACCGCCACCGCCGCCCCGGCCGGGAGGTCGGGCGCGCCGGCGGTCCATTCGAGCGTTTCGCCGCGCAGAACGGCGGTGTAGGTCGGCAGCATGGCGGCACCGGGGTAGCGGGTTCACTCACGGGAAGTGTACCGGCCCGCCGGCGCCGCCGCAAGTTGGGCCGCTACTTGCCGCCCGAGACCTCGGCGTAGGACGGCATCGCGCCCTCGGCCTTCTCGTCGGCCGCGAGTTCCTGGGCGAGCCGGC
>CAXTPM010000374.1:2072-5604 GCA_964245865.1 uncultured Fimbriiglobus sp.
GGCGTCGTCGCGCTCGGCCGCGCCCGGCGGCGGGGTCTTGCCCGCGAACAGCGTTTTGCCCAATGGGCCCACGGGAGTGAGGCTCAGGCAGCCCGTTTGCGACAGGGCCGCCGCGGCGATTGCGAATGCGAGTGCACGCGTCATTGGGCCACCGCCTTGAACGGCGCGGGGGCCGGTTTTTTGGTGAGGGCGACTTCGGCCGGGGCAGTGGCGACCGGCGCGGATCGCACGCCGAGGTGGCCGACGCGGCGGTGGTAAAGCGCGGTGGCCTGCTCTTCGAGGCGGTCGGCTTGTTTGACGAGTGCGTCGTCGCCGCCGGCCATCTGGCGCAGCTTGTTGCACACGTCCAACCGACGAGTCAGGGCGTCCTGCTCGGCCCGCACCGCTTCGGCCTTGAGGGCCGGGTCGAGCGGGCCAACCAGTTTGGGCCGGGGCGTGGTGTTGGCGAACGTCGCCGGGGCAGCCTTCCCCTCCTTCCCCTCGGGGGGCGGCGGCGCGGCGGTGGCCGACGAAACTAGGGCGGTCCCCGCCGCGCAGGCGAGCGACCAAGCGAGCGCTCGGTTCATAGTCGGCATTCCCCCGTCGGCGACCGATTGAGTTGTCCCGCCGCGGCGCTTCCCCACGCCCCGCCGGCACTCGGCCCCCAGTGACGCGGCCGTTATGCCAGAAGCGGAGGCCAGGTCAAGCCCGACTGGGTCGCGCCGAATCCCGCACTCCCCGGACGGGTAGCCCCCTCCAACTCGCACGACGGCGGTCGCGGGCCGGCGCGCTTGTTGAACGCGGCCGCTTGCCCTATAGTCTGACTGTCCCCGCTCGCGCACCCCGGCCGTGCGCTCTTTCCCCCGGATGGGTCGATGGGCGAACTGAAGCACGAGTGCGGGGTCGCCGCCATTTACTGCTTCGACCCGAGTCTCCCGTCGGGAGTCTGGTCGGACAACCCCGACGGCATCCACGTCCTCATGCCGCGCATGCTGGTGGACCTGCAGAACCGCGGCCAACTCGCCGCGGGCCTCACGGCGTACCAGCCCGAGCGCGAGCAGCTCCTCGAAACGTACAAGGACATTGGGCTGGTCTCCGAAGCGTTTCGGATGAGCCAGCGCGAGAAGTACGAGAAGATTCTCGCCGAGCACTCGGGCCGCGCGGTCATCGGCCACGTGCGCTACGCCACCAGCGGCCCCACCGGCAAGGGCTACGCCCAGCCGTTCGAGCGCAAGCACGGCTGCAAATGGAAGTGGTTCGCGTTCGGGTTCAACGGCAACCTCGCCAACTTCGACGAGCTGCGCGCGGAAATCGAGAGCCTGAACGACTACCACCTCACGCGCGACAACGACACCGAAGCGCTGATGCACTTGATTAGTATGCAGCTCATGGGCGGGCAGCGGCCGGACCTCGTGCGCTGCTTCTCGAACCTGAGTGAAAAACTCGACGGCAGCTACAACATTGCGTTCCTGAACGCGATGGGCGACATGATCGTCTGCCGCGACCCCTCGGGCATCCGGCCGATGTGCTACGCCGTCGATGGCGGCGTGTTCGCTGCCGCTTCGGAGTCGGTCGCCCTGCAAAACCTCGGCTTCCGCGAGATTCACAGCCTCGCGCCCGGCGAACTGCTGCACGTGCGGCCCGGCAAGCTCACCCGGCACCGCTTCGCGCCCGAGCAGGAGCCGGCGCCGACGCACTGCTTCTTCGAGTGGGCGTATTTCGCCAACGTGGCCAGTACACTCGACGAGCGCAGCGTGTATTTGACTCGCACTCGACTCGGCCGGGAACTGGCGCGGCTGGAGCGCGAGCGCAACCTGATTCCGAACTTGCACGACGGCAACACCATCGTCGTGCCCGTGCCGGACACCGCCAAGGCCGCGGCCGACGGCATGGCGTATGAGTTAGGGATTCCGTGCCTCGAAGGGCTGATGCGCAACCGCTACGTCGGGCGCACATTTATTGAGGCGACCAAGCGCGCCGACAAAGTGAGACTCAAGTTCACGCCGCTGCGCGAAGTGCTGGCCGGCAAGCGCATTATTTTAGTCGAAGACAGCATCGTGCGCAGCACCACGCTCGCCAATTTATTGGGCTTCCTCAAAGACCAGGGCCAGGCGAAAGAAGTACATGTGCGCGTGGCGTGCCCGCCCATCGTCGCGCCGTGCTTTTACGGCATTGATATGTCGCACGTTACCGAGTTGTTCGCCCCGCGCCACATGAAGGGCGACTTCCCTACCGCTGATGAGCAGATGACGATGGCGAAGTTGCTCGGGGCGAATAGCCTCGTCTACCTGCCGGTGGAGTCGCTCGCGCGCTGCATCGACCTGCCGGCCGAGCGGCTGTGCCGGGCGTGCGTGACGGGGCAGTACCCCACGCCCGCAGGCGAAAAGTTGTACCAACTCGCGCTGCGGAGTGCCACGGAGAAGGGCGGCAACGGCCGGGCCTACGGGCGCCCCGCCGTGGTCGTCCCCGCCGCAGCCCCCTCGGGGACCGTCCGCCGCCCCGACCTCACCGCCGTCTAGCGAGGCCGAGCCGTGTCCGATACCCCCGCCGCGCCGGCCATCACCGCCTATCGCATCCACGGCCACGAGACCGCGCCGCTCTCGAGCGCGCCCATCGAGCGCGACTGGATGGAGGGGGCCGACCAGCGCTACCCGTACCGCTGTTTGCCGCTGAACATCGCCAACCAGAACGGCTGGGTGGTCGGCTGCCCGGCGGGCTTCCGCGCTTACTGGTACGGCGGCAGCAGCCCGAAGGACGTGGAGATTCGCTACGACGACCGGGTTGACCCGCTGATTTGTAGCCACTTCGGCCTCGGCGTGATTACGTTCTCGATCCCGTATTTATTCCGCACCCCCGAGGGCATCAACCTGTGGGTGAAGGGGCCGAGCAACTCGCCCAAGGACGGCATCCACGCCCTCGAAGGGATCGTGGAGACCGACTGGGCGGTCTCGACGTTCACGATGAACTGGAAACTGACGCGGCCCAACGAGTGGGTGCATTTCGACGAGGGCGAGCCGATCTGCATGCTCGTGCCGATCCCGCGCGGCCTGACCGAATCACTGATGGCCAACATCGAAGTTTTGAGCGAACACCCGGACTTGCAGGAGCGCTACGACGCCTGGGACAAGAGCCGGCGCGGCTTCCTCGACGGGCTGAAAGCGCTCGACCCCGAGGTGGTGAAGCGCGGCTGGCAAAAAGACTACTTTCAGGGCAAGCAGCCCGAGGGCGGCACGTTCCGCCAGCACCAGACGCGCCTGGCGGTGCGCGACTTCACGCGGGGCGGCGCGAAGCCGGCGTGAGTGTCTTCCTGAGCGGGGGGCGTCAGGCCTCCGAGCCTGGCCAACACTTGCCGCTCGCCACAACCGATTGACAGGCTCGGAGGGCCGACCCTCCCCGCTCAGGAAGACGAGATGCCCCGCCTCTCCCCACTTGTTGTGCTGCTCGTCGCCCTCGGCTGCGTCCGCCCCGACGACATCGGCCTCATCATCCTCTCCCACTTCCACGCCGACCACGTGGGCGGGCTGCTCGATTTTCCCCGCGCCCGCCTGCTTTA
>CAXTPM010000375.1:0-5602 GCA_964245865.1 uncultured Fimbriiglobus sp.
GCCCGGATGCGCACCGAGTTCACCGCCAACGGCATGAAAGTGTCCTTGGTCGCGGACTACTCGGCGTGGGACGAGCCGATCGACGAGAAACTGTTCGACCTGACCGTGCCGGAGGGCTACACGGTGGTCGAAATGCCGAAGCTGCCCGAAGTGCCGCTGCCGGCGCCGCCCGCTAAGTAGCCGCTCACCACGGCCCCGCCGCCCCCGCGCCGCCCAACAGCGCGGGGGCGGCTTCTTTGACTGCCAGGCGCCGGAGTGCCCGCGTCGCCGCCCCGGCCATCGCCGGGTTGCGGTGGGCGGTGAGTCGGGTGAGCGCGGCGTGGTAGTCGTCGCGGTACTCGGGCGTATTGTGGACCGCCACCGCCGCGACGGCGAGCGCATACGTCTGCACGATCTGCTGCCGCGAGTCGAACAGCGCGAGGCACCGGCCGAACTCGCCGGCGTCCAGCGGCCGGCTGCGGCAGTCGGTCATAAGTTGCTTCACTTCCCGGAAGTCCGCCGTGCGGTCGAACCACGGGTTGAACTCCTCGAACAGCGTGTACGCCACGGCCACCAGCACCACAGCGAAGGCGAGGGCCAGCGCGAACAGCGGGGCGGCGAGCCAGCGGCGGCGGGGCGGTTCAGCGGACATGCGGGCGGCTCCAGGGGCCGGGGGGTGAGGGTGTTTTACGCCACCGCCCACCCTGAAGAAAGCCTTATCCCCGCCTCACGCCCCGCTCAGGCCGGGCCGCTATCATGGCCCCCGTCGCCCACCCCTTAACGGAGTCTATCGCCCATGCGCTCGATTCTCGCCCTGACCCTCGCCGCCGTCGCCGTCAGCTTCGCGCAAGCCGACGAGACGCCAATCAAACTCGACCAACTGCCCAAGGCCGTCAAGGAGGCCGTCACGAAGCGCTTCCCGAAAGCCACGCTCGTGGAGGCCGCCAAGGAAGTCGAGGACGGCAAAACGTCCTACGAGGTGAGCATCAAGGACGGCGAGACCAAGATGGATGTCACCTTCACCGAGGCCGGCGTGCTGACCGGCATCGAGAAGATCATCGACGCGAAGGACTTGCCGAAGGCCGTCCCCGACGCCCTGGGCACGAAGTACCCCAAGGCGACCTACAAGACCGTCGAGGAGGTCACCAAAGTCAAGGACGGCAAGGAGTACGTCGCGTACTACGAAGTGCTGCTCGTCACCACTGAGAAGAAGACGTTCGAGGTCGAGGTGCTGGCCGACGGCACGGTCAAGAACATTGAAGAGAAGAAGGACGCCCCGAAGCCCGAGAAGAACTAGTCCGTGAGTGCCCGCCTGCTGGTGGTCGAGGACGAAGCCCCCATCGCCGACTTCCTGGTAAGGGGGTTGCGCGAGGAGGGCTTCGGCGTCGAGCACGCCGCCGACGGGCGCGCGGCCTGGTCGCGCCTGAGTGCCGAGTCGTTCGACCTCGTGCTGCTCGACTGGTGGCTGCCGGGACTCGACGGCCTGACGCTGCTCGCGCAGTTCCGCGCCGCCGGGGGCGCCGCGCCGGTGCTGATGCTGACCGCGCGGGACGCCATCTCGGATCGGGTGCGGGGACTCGACGGCGGCGCCGACGACTACCTGTGCAAGCCGTTCGCCTTCGAGGAACTGCTCGCGCGCGTCCGCACTTTGTTGCGGCGCGGCGAGCGCGGCGGGAACCAGACCGGCGCGGTGCTGAGCCACGCCGACCTGCGCGTTGACTTGGCCGCGCACCGGGCCGAGCGCGCGGGCAAGCGCCTCGACCTCACCGCCAAGGAGTACGCCCTGCTCGTGGCCCTCTTGCGCCACGCCGGGGAGGTGCTGACCCGCACGCGGCTGTACGAGCGGGTGTGGGACGAGCGCTACGACGGCTTGAGTAACGCGCTGGAGGTGCACGTGTCCGAGCTGCGGCGCAAGCTCGAAGTCCACGGGCCGCGGCTAATCCACACCGTGCGCGGGCGCGGGTACCGGCTGGGGGCAGAGGAGTAACGCATGGACGCGACGCCGAACCGCACCGCACTGCTCGCCGCGCGCATCCACGGCGCGTTCCTGCCACTGTTGGCTACTGCCTACGTCCTGGCCGGTTCCGCGCCGCAACTCGGAACCGCCATCCGCGCCGCGGGCCTCGACCTCGGCCCCGCGCGGGTCGGGCTGCCGTCGCTCTTGCTGGGCCTGCTGCTGTTCAACGCCGGCCTCGGGGCCGACGCGGCGCGGCTCTGGCGGGGGCGGCGCCTCGGCGGGGTGCTCGCGGCCGGCTTGTTGCTCAATCTGGCCGCGCCGCTGGCCGTCATCCTCGGGGCGTCGCGGAGCCTCGCGCTGTGGCACAACCCCGCCGAAGTGCAGTCGATTCTGGTGGGGCTGGCGCTGATGGCATCAATGCCCGTGGCGGGGAGTTCGACCGCGTGGAGCCAGAACGGCGACGGCGACATTGCGCTTTCGCTCGGGCTAGTCCTCGGCTCGACCGTGCTGAGTCCCGTCACCACGCCGGCGGTGCTGGACCTGGTCGGGTGGGTCGCCGAGGGCGAGTACGCCGGGTGCCTGCACCGGCTGGCTGGGGGCGAGAGTTCGGCGTTCCTCGCGGCGTTCGTGCTGCTCCCCTCCGTGGCCGGCATCAGCGTTCGCCTCACCGTTGGCCGCAACACCATTGAACGGCTCAAACCCCACCTGAAGCTCGCCAACTCGCTGGCCGTGCTCGCGCTGTGCTACGCCAACGCGTCCGCGGCCCTGCCGCGCACGTTCGCCAACCCCGACTGGGACTTCCTCGCGGTGGTGCTGGTCATCGTCGTGGCGTACAGCGTGGCGATGTTCGCGTCGGGGCTGGCGCTGGCGGCGGCGCTGGGCGTGGGGCGCGGCGAGCGGACCTCGCTGATGTTCGGCCTCGGGATGACGAACAACGGCACGGGCCTGGCGCTCGCGGGGTCGCTGCTGGCCGACCTGCCGGACGTGGTGCTGCCGGTGGTCGTCTCGAACCTGGTGCAGCACCTCGCGGCCGGCTACTTCGCGCAGTGGGCGGGCCGCGCCGGGTCGCCGGGGGCGCCCGCGTGACGCTCACGACCCGCCTGAGCGCGTGGTTCCTCGGCTCGCTCGCCGTGGTGCTGGCCGCGTTCTCGCTCGCGCTGCTCCTGCTCGCGCGCACGCACCTGCTCCGGCAGGCCGAGGGCCGGGCGGCATCAGCGCTCGACGCCCTGAGCGCGGCGGTGGAGGTCGAACCCGACGGGTTGGAGTGGGAGCGGCGCGAGCGCGCCCTGCCGGGCAAGCGGCGGCGCGACGACTCGGCGGCGTGGGTGCTGCTCGACTCGAACGGGGAGGCCATCGACGGCGCCCCGGACGCGACCGTCTGGCTCCCGGCCCCCGCGCAGTTCCGGCCGGGGCGCCCCCTTCGCTTCACGCGCGGCGGCGCGCCCTGGCTGGCCGAGGCGCGGCACCTGGCCCACCCCGACGCCGGCTCGGTGGTCGAGAGGCGCTCCCCCGGCAAGCCGGGCGAGGAGCGCTTCGCCCGCCTCACGTTCGTCGCCGCCGCGCCGCTCGCGCCGGTGTTCGAGAGCCTGCGCACACTCGCCGCGACTCTCGCGGGCGTTTCGACGCTGGTGTGGCTCGGCGCGGCCCTCGGCTTCCGCTGGGTCTGCCGCCGGGCGCTCGCCCCCGTGGCGACCCTCACGCGCGCGGCCTCCGACCTCCCCGGCACGCCGTCGCCCGAGCGGCTGCCGGCCCCGGAGTCGCGCGACGAGCTGCGTGGCCTCGCCCTGGCGTTCAACGGGCTGCTCGACCGGCTGGAAGTGGCCTACGAGCGCGAGAAGCGCTTCACCGCCGAGGCGTCGCACCAACTGCGCACCCCGCTCGCCGGGTTGCTGGGCCAGCTCGAGGTGGCGCTGCGGCGCGAGCGCCCGGCGGGCGACTACCGCGCGGCCCTGGCGTCCGCCCGCACCCAGGCGGAGCGGCTGCGCTCGCTGGTGGAGCAGTTGCTGTACCTCGCGCGCTCCGGGAGTGACGCGGCGCTGCCCGACGCCGAACCGCTGCAGTTGCGCGCTTGGCTCGCCGGCCACGTCGAGTCGGCGTGGGGCGGGCACCCGCGCGCCGCCGACATCGCCTGCGACTCCGGCGGCGCCGAGTGCGTGGTGCTCGCGCCGCCGGAGCTACTGGGCCAGGCGCTCGACAACCTGATCGAGAACGCGGCCAAGTACAGCGGCCCCGGCACGCCGATCCGCGTGAGCCTGCGGCGTGAGGCAAGCGCGGCGGTGCTGGCCGTGGCCGACCGCGGCGCCGGCATCGCGCCGGCCGACCTGGGCCGCGTGTTCGGCCCGTTCTACCGCGGCGACTCGGCCCGGCTGAGCGGCACCGCCGGCGTCGGACTCGGGCTGGCCGTCGCGGCGCGCATCGCCCGAGCGCTCGGCGGCGAGTGCCGGGCCGAGAGCGAGGTCGGGGTGGGGAGTAGCTTCGAGCTGCGGGTGCAGTTGAGTGACACCGGTGGGGCCAGCGGGCCGGGGGCGGGCCGGGGGTAGGCGAGGTGGCCGTCAGTCCAGGGCGACGCCGTGGGGGTTCCCGCCCCCGTCGGCCCCCGCCCCCGGCCGCGTCGTGCGCCGGGAACTCCAGCCGGAACGTCGCACCCCGCCCCGGACTGGTGGCGAGGCTCACGCCGCCGCCGGCCTGCGTGACCGCGTCGAACACCGTTGCTAGGCCGAGGCCGGTGCCGGCCGGTTTGGTGGTGAAGAACGGCTCGAAGGCCCGCGCCGCCGTGGCGGCGTCCATCCCTGCGCCGGTGTCGCTCACCTCCAGTGCCACGTAGCGCCCGGCCGGGAGGGGGCCGGTGTCCAGGCGGCGCGCGGGCAGTTCGGTCGGGCCGACCACGCGGAAGCCCAGCGTGCCGCCGGCGGGCATGGCATCGCGCGCGTTGGCAGCGAGGTTCCACAGGATGCGCTCGAACTGCGTCGGGTCGATCCGCGCCACGGCGGGGCCGGCCGGGCCGGGGTTCGGGTCGAAGACCACCCTCACGCCCGCGCCGACTAGCCGGGCGAGGAGGTCGCAGCCGCGCCCCACCGCCGCGCCGAGGTCCAGCGAGCGCGGCTCGGCCGGCGGCGGCTCAGGTCGAGCAGGTTCCGCGTCAGGTCGGTCGCCCGCGATGCCGCCCGCCTCACTTGGTCCAGGAACTCGGCCGACTCCCCCGCCCCCGGCGGCAGCGCGGCGAGTGCCATCTCCGCGCACCCGGCTATCACCGTCAGCAGGTTGTTGAAGTCGTGGGCCACGCCCCCGGCCAGGCGCCCGACGGCCTCGAGCTGGCGCGCCAGGCGCAAGTCGTCCTCCAGGCGCGTGCGCTCGGTGATGTCGCGCACCAGCACCGAGTAGCCCGCCGAGGCGCCCCGGTGCGCGGCCAGCGTGACTTCCGCAAGCACCACCCGCCCGCCGGCACCAACTAGCCGCGCCGTGCGCCGCGCCGGCCACACCGCCCCCGCCAGGAGTTCCCCCGCCGCGCGCTCGCCGGGCGCGAACAGGTCGGCGAAGTCGGCCCCCACCGCCTCGGGTCCGGCCCGGCCGGTGAGGCGCTCCGCGCCGGCGTTCCAGTCGCGCACCCGGCCGTCGGCGCCCAGCTCGAACGCGGCGTGGTCGTGCATCTCGGCCACCAGGAGGGCG
>CAXTPM010000376.1:0-5594 GCA_964245865.1 uncultured Fimbriiglobus sp.
GGCGCTTCGGCGACCCCAAGAACCCGCCGGTGGGCGGGCGCGGGTACAGCGACCACTTCCCCGTGACGGTCACACTCAAGTTGCAGCCGCGCGCCGGCAAGTCGCCGGAGTAGGCAAAATCGGCGTGCCGCTTGCTCGCGGGCCGGGCGGGGCCATAAAATACCCCGGCTAGGCCCACCCTCCCCGCACCTCGACCAGACGAATCGGAGTTGACCATGTTCGGACTCGGCATGCCGGAGATGATCGCGCTACTGGTGATCGGCGTGATTCTGTTCGGGCGCAAGCTCCCCGATGTCGGCCGGTCGCTCGGCAAAACCATCGTGGGTTTTAAGGAAGCCATGAACGGCATGGAGGACGAGATCAAGTCGCCCTCCACCGTGGTGCGCGCCGAACCCGAAGCGGTGCGCCCGCCGCAGCGCGTCACGGCGAGTGCGCCGGTGTTCTCCGACACCCCCGTGGCCGCGTCGAACTTGCCGCCGAAGGTTTAGCCAACTTGGCCGGCGCGCGAACCTTGACCGATGCCGCGCAGTCTGCTAAAACTCACACTCCACCGGACTCGCAGTTCGGTGGCGACGGCGCTTAACTCAGCGGTAGAGTGCCATCCTCACACGGTGGAAGTCACTGGTTCGAATCCAGTAGCGCCGAATCGACAACCCGCCGGCCCCCGCGAACTCCGGCCGGAGTTCGCGGGGGCCGTTGCGATCTGGGGCGGGGCCGGCAACTGGGAATGACCAATGACAACAACTCTGGCGGTCGAAGACCTCACCGAAACCGTGGCCGAACTGGTCGGCCGGCTCGCGCCCGGCGACGAGATCGTACTAACGCGCGGCCAGACGCCCGTGGCCAGGCTCGTGGGCGACGCAGCGCCGGTAGCCCCGCCTGCGGCGGTGACGCGACCCGGCCCCGGCCTACTCAGGGGAGCAATTCTTTACATGGCCCCCGACTTCGACGCGCCCTTAGAAGACATGAAAGAGTACATGGAGTGAGGCTGCTGCTCGACACGCACACGCTGCTCTGGCACACCAGCGGCAGCCCGCAAATGAGCCGGACAGCGACCGCGCTATTGACCGACCCGGCCAACGAGTTGTTCCTCAGTATGGCGTCGGCGTGGGAGTTGGCCATCAAAGTCGGCACGGGCAAACTCGTGCTGTCGATGTCATACCCGACCTACGTTGCGCGGGCAGTCGCCGGCTACTTGCTCACCGTCGTCCCGATCACGCTCGACGACTGCGTCGCCTACGAAGTCCTGCCGTTCCCACTCAAGAGCCACCGCGACCCGTTCGACCGCATGCTCGTGACGCACGCGCGGCAGTACAGTTTTTCTGTCGTCGGCGCCGACGCGGCGTTCGACGCCTACGGCGTCGCCCGGCTGTGGTAGCCGCCCGCTAGCGGCTGTAGCTCGGCTGGAACCCCTCGCCCTTGCCGCGCAGCTCGTGCAGAGCGCGCGCCAGGGTTTGCACGGCTTCGAACCGCGCCGCGAACGCCGCCTTGTACTCCGCCTTGCCGGTCAACTCGGTCGCGCGTTTCGAGAGTTCCTGGAACTTCGGCCAATCGACTTCGACTTCGGGGGACGACGACACGACTTCCCTGAGCGCCCCCTCGAACTCGGTGAAGCGCCCCACGAGGGCGGGGCCATACTCGAAGGCGTGGTCGCGGTAGACGTGCAACTCGCCGGGGACTTTCACCGCCGGGGCGGTGTCGGTGCCGTCCTCGGCCTTGCGCCGGTTGGCGAGGTACAGATAGAAGCCGACCAGCCCGGCGGCGATCAGCCCGGCGGCGAGCAGGAACGCCGGGACCGCGAGCGACTTCAACTCCGAGAGCTGCAGCGCCACCGACCCGGCCGCGATGGCGGTGCCGGCGCCGAGCGCGAGGAACGGCCACGGCACCGCCGCGAGGGGGTTCTTCAGCCGCAAGCCCCGCCGGCCCGGCAACAGCCCCGTGGCGTCCGGCGGCACCTCGACCATCAGGCACGTCACGTTGTCCCGCCCGCCGCGCACGTTGGCCAGGTCCACCAGGTACCGGCTGGCCACGTCCGGCGGGAACGCCTTGGCGACCGCGCCGATCTCGTCGGTGGCGACCTCGTTGGTCAGCCCGTCGGAGCAGACGATGAACACGTCGCCGGGTTCCAGGGGGTGCGGCCCCTCGATATCGACCTCGACGGCCGTGTCGGGGCCGAGGCTGCGGATGATGACGTTGCGCTTGAAGTCGCCCAACTCGTCGGGGTCGATCCCCTGCCGGCGGGCGACCTCCCAGACCCACGAGTGGTCGAACGTGAGCTGCTGCACCCGGTCGCCGCGTACGCGGTACGCCCTGGAATCGCCGACGTGGCCGACCCACGCGCCCTCGGGGCGGAGGATGAGTGCGGTGCCGGTGGTGCCGAGCCCCTTGAACTCGGGGTTGTTCACGCCGATCTGGTGGATCGACTCGTTGGCCTCCTCGAAGGCGCGCTTGATCGCCGCCGGCACTCCCTCGGCCTCGACGTGCTTGAGGAACGTGAGCGGGATGTCGCTGGCCGCGCGGGCGCTCGCTTTTTCGCCGACGGCGTGGCCCCCCATGCCGTCGGCGACGATGAAGACGTGGCCGTGGCTCTTCCAGTGGCTGTCGTCGGCCGCGGGCCGGGACGCGCAGGCGTCCTGGTTGTGGCTGCGTTTGACACCGACATCGGTGAGGCTGGCGTAGCGAATGTCCACGGCCGTGGCGAACCCTCCCCAAGCGTCGTTGGCGGCGTCGGTGCTAGTCGCGTTGACGGCGCGCCGTCAAGCAGGTATCGGCTCGGGCGGGCCGTCAGGTCCACTATAGCACCCCAGGCCAAGCCCGGCCCATTCCGCGGGGCGCGGCTTCGCCAAGTTCGCCGAACCCGCCCCGCCCCCCGCACCCCGGTAGCCGCCGCCATGACCCGACTGCCCCGCCTCGCCGCGACCGCTTTGGCCATCGGCGCCGGGGCCGGCTGCGTGGACCGCCGCTACGTCATCGAGACCAACCCCCCCGGCGCCCAGATCGCCGTGGACGGCAAGCCGATCGGTCCCAGCCCGGTAGACAGCACGTTCACCTACGCCGGGGAGCGCGTGATTACCGCCACCCATCCGGGGTACGAGCCGCTGAACCAGCGCGTGAACTTCCGGCCGAAGTGGTACATGTACCCGCCGCTGGACTTCTTCGCCGAGGTGCTCTACCCCGGCCGCATCGAGGACATCCGCCGGGTCAACCTCGCCATGCAGCCCGCCAAGCCGGTGTCGGACCTCGACCTGCTGAGGCGCGGCGGCGACTTGCGCGACCGCGGCCGGGCGCTGCCGCCCCCGTCGGTGCCGAACGAGAGTCCGCTGAACGCGCGCGTGGTGCCGACGCCCCGCGCCGCGCCGCCTGTCGCCGGGCTGCCGACCAACCCGCTGGGCGGGCCGCAGCCCAACCCCGCCGCACAGTCCGACGCCACCCTCACCCCCGCCGACCCGCAGGTGCCCGCGACGAGCCTACCCCCCCTCGCCAACCCCCGCGACGGGGACACCCCCGGCGGCGTCCTCCGCCCCCCGCAGGGACAGAACCAGCCGAACTAGTCGCTCCTCCCAAATCGCGCGCTCGCCGAGCGCGCAACTCGCCTCGGCGACGACGGTGCTAGTGCCGACCCGCTTGGCCGCGAGTGCCAGGAATAAGTCGGCCGTGCCCGCCGACCCCGGCTCGGTGCTGCGCACGACCACGCGCTTCACCGCCAGCCCCCCGGCCGGCGCGCCCCACTCCGCCGGGGCGGGTTCGGCGACCGGCTCCACGGCCGTGGGGCCGAACACCGCCGGGTCGCGCACATGGCGGCTCTTCACCAGCGCGTCGAGTTGCGCCCCGAGTTCGCCCTCGGCCGGCAGGACGATCACGACCGCCTGCGCCGTCGGCGGCACGTCGCCCGCGCCGCCGCCCTTGAGGACTGCTTTGAGTAGCAGTTCCGCGAGCGGGTGCTCGTTGGACGGCTCGCGGCTCGTGTCGCGCTTCCACGCCGGGTCGGTGCCGCTGAGCCTGAAAACACTCACCGGCTTGACGCTTCGGAACGACTCTTCGGCGACGGCCTTGGGCCTCCAGTTCGCGCGATCGTCGCCGATCCGCAGGCTCTCGCGTGCCGCCTCGATACTGCCGGCGACCGCCGCGGCGTCGGCCTCGGCGGCGTACCCGCAGAACCAGTAGCCGACGCCGCGGTAGCCCGCCACCGTGAGTTCGCCGGCCACAGGCTTGTCGGTGCGCTGATCGACGCCGCGGAAGAGCGCCCGCGCCGCCGGCCTCCCGCCCCAGGTGGCCGGCTCCAGCTTCAAGTCGCGCGGCACGCCGGTGAACACCCGGTCGAGCTTGCGCAGCGCGTCGGCCCGCACCTCGGCGAGCGTCGGTTCGCGCGTGAGGTAGTCCGTCACGCTCAGCAGCCCGAACGCGGCAGGCGCTTCGGCCCGCTTGAGGCCGAGCGCGGTGGCGGCGAAGTCGTTCTTGATCGCCTCGTCGAGTTGCCAGCCCTCGGGGAGAGCGAAGCGGAAGTTCAACTCGGCGGACTTCAACTCCGGCGGGCCGGCGGGTCGCGCCTCCTCGACCGGGCGCCGCCCCTTGATTAGTGCGAACGTCACCGCCACGCCGACCACCGCGAGTAGCGCGAGCAGGCCGACGACCGCGAGGGGGCCGCTCAGGACCGACGGCAGCCCGCGCGGCAGTGGCACGGCGGCGACCGGCGGCGCGTCGGCTTCAGTAGCGTCGATGGCCTCGGCGAGACTGAAGCGCCGGCCGCACTTGCGGCACAAGAGCGTCACCCCCTCGGGCACCCTGGCGGGGTCGAAGCGGAACGAACAGTCGGGCGTCGGGCATTTGAGCGCGGGCACGGGCGTCGGGCCTCGGGGGGGCAGTGCGGGGGACCAGCGCTCAGACCCCCTCCGAGGGGGGAGGAGGGGGTCTGAGCGGACGGAGCGCCGATCAATCCTTCGACTTCCCCGCGATCGGGTGCACCGTGATGGGGTTCGCGCTCCTGGGGTCGCTGACCCGGATTACGTGGTTGCCGTCGAGCACGGCTTCCAGATGCGGCCTCACGTTCGCCGCGCGCCAGCCGCGCGCCAGGCCCGAGGGCGGGCCTTCTTCGGGCCGCGCGCCGGCCTGGCGGGAGCGCACCAACGTTTTGAGGTCGGCCATCGTCGCCACAAGGTTCGCCGCCAACTGGTGCCTGGCGCAGTATTCGGCGAGCACCACCGCCATCAGACTGGTGAGCGTCGAGACGTGCGGCGGGTCGTTCTCGCGCTCCGTGGCGTCGGGGCACTCGGCGGCGGGCAGGCTCGCGCCGCGCTCCACCGCCGCGAGGATGGCGCCCGCCTCGCCGCGCGGCACCCCGCGCAGTTGGCCCGCGTCCTCGGGGCGGTCGAGGCCGCGCTTGGCGAGTTCGACCAGGATGTCGTCGCGCAGGAGCACCCGCGGCGGGCGGTTGACGCGCGCGGCCAGCCCCTCGCGCCAGTAGAATAGCTCTCTGGCGATGGCAAGTTCCCGGCGGTTCAGCCCGCCGAGTCCCTTGAGCTTGCGCCACTTCTCGACGGTGGGGTCGTCGGCCACCGCGCGCCGCACGGCCGTGGCGAACTCCTCGTCGCCCCAGC
>CAXTPM010000377.1:0-2805 GCA_964245865.1 uncultured Fimbriiglobus sp.
CCCCCGGCCACCGACCCGAGCTTCGGCGAGGCCCGCGACGAGGCCAACCTGCCGTTCCACATGGAGGCCTGGATGCCCGAGGGGATCGCCATTCGCAAGCTCCGCGGCTTCGTCCACGACTGCGGCGGCGAGGTGGTCGAGAGCGTGCCGGGGCTGATCCGCGTGCGCCTCGGCAAGAACCGCGCCCCCACGAATAGCATGAATTGGCTCGGCTTCGGGCGCCGCGCCAACGGCCCGATCGACGTGGAGTTGCACCTGCACCGCATCGACCCGAAGAACGAGAACAAACTCACCATCCACGTGCTGTTCCGCGCCTCGCACGCCAGCCTGCTGGGCGACGAGGGCTGGCGGACGCGCTGCCAGAAGACGTTCATCGAGCTACGCGCTTATCTGATGGGCGCGCCGACGGTCGCTTAGGAAAGAAAAGTGTGAAGTGAGAAGTGTGAAAGGAAGACAGAGCCGCGGCATGCCTGTTCTTCCCTTCACACTTCACTCTTCTCACTTCACACTTTTCTTTCCTACTTCTTCCCCGCCCCCAGCACCACTACCGCCGGCCCCTCTTTCGGCGCTGGCGCGCCAAGGTCAATTGCCAACTCGTTCCCCGCCACGCGCCGCACGTTCGCCTGGCCGTCCAGGAACTCCTCCGGCCCCGGCAGTTCGTCGAACCCCGGCAGGCCGTAGTGCAGCGGGATCACAAACCGCGTCGGCTTCAGCGCGGCCACCACACGCTTGGCCCCGTCGCCATTCAGGGTGTAGACGCCACCCACCGGCACCATCAGCACATCGACGGGGCCGATCGCCTTCACCTGCGCCGGGTCGAGGTCGTGGCCGAGGTCGCCGAGGTGGCAGACTTTCAGGCCGTCGATCTCCAGCACGAACGCACTGTTCTTGCCCCGCGCCAGCCCCTGCTCGGCGTCGTGGTACAGCCCCACCGTGCGGATGCGGATGCCGCCGACCTTTTCGTCGATCGCCTTCCACTCCGGCGGCTTGCCCTTCGCCCCCGGCACCAGCCCCTGGAACACGCGCGCCGCCTGGGGGTTCTCGATCACCTGCAACTGCGTGTGGTCCGAGTGCAGGTGGGAGCAGCAGACGATCTCGGCCTGCAAGAGGTTCCGGCCGAGTTCGGGCACCGCGTGGGGGTCGAAGACGATCTTCTTGCCCGACGGCGTTTCGAGTTGCACCATCGACAGCCCGAAGTAGCGCAGCTTCAGCGCCGGCCCCGTCGGAGTGGCGGGGGCCTGGGCGAGCGCCGGGCCGGCCAGCAGCAGGGCCATCGCGGCGAGGGTCGGGCGCATCGGGCATCCCCTAGTCGAACGTACCGGACAGGAAGCGCCGCATCAGGTGCCACCCCGGCCGGGCGTGGGTGGCCCCGCGCGCGGCCGTCTCCTCATCGTAGCGCGCCAGCCCGCCGGGCGAGATGCCGGCGCCGGCGATTGCGAACGGCACCGCCCCGTAAGCGTGGGCGCGGGTCGCCAAGGTCGTGCGGTGGTCCGGCTCGATCAGCAGGCGAAAATCGCCGAACCCCGGCAGGGCTTCGAGCAGCGGCCCAACGATCTCCGCGTCGATGCGCTCGAGTGCCTCGACCTTGGCGTCCGCCCTCCCCTCGTGCGAGGCTTCGTCCGGGGCTTCGACGTGGACGCACACGAGGTCGAAGTGGTTCAGCGCCTCGATGGCCGCGCGCCCCTTCGCGGCGTAGTCGGTGTCGAGGTACCCCGTCGCCCCGTCCACGTCTAGCCGAGTCCAGCCCATCAGGATGCCGACGCCGCGGACCAGATCGACCGCGGAGATGATCGCGCCGCGCGGCCCGTAGACCTCGGCGAACGGCTGCAACTTCGGCGCCTGGCCCAGCCCCCACAGCCAGACCTGCGTGGCCGGCGACTCGCCGCGCTCGGCTCGGCGGCGGTTCGCCGGACTCGCCGCGAGAATCGCCCGGCTCTCGTCCATCAGCCCGGCGAGCAGGTCGCGCCCCGGCCCCGTGGGCAAGTAGTCGGCAATGGGCCGCTCGGGGATGTCGTGCGGCGGCTGCGCCTTGGTGCCGGCCCACGGCGAGTCGGTCGAGTGCCCGCGCCACACGAGCAGGTTGCGGTAGCTCACCCCCGCGTGGAACTCCAGCGTGCCGCCGGCCAGCTCGCGCCCGCCGATGCGGCTTTGCAACTCGCCGATGAGTTCGCGGCCGTCGTCGCTGGAGATGTGCCCGGCGGTGAAGTCGTGCATCTGGCCGTTGCGCACGGTGACGAAGTTGCAGCGGATCGCCCAGTCGTTCGGCCCGAGGGTAATGCCCATCGCGGCGGCCTCGAGCGGCGCCCGGCCGGTGTAAACCGCCTCCGGGTCGTAGCCGCACAAGGAAAGCGTGGCGACATCCGAGGCCGGCGTGAGGGTGGGGGGCACGTTGTCGGCGGTGCCAACCACGCCGAGTGCGGCCACGCGGTCCATGTTGGGCAGGCGCGCGGCCTGCAGCGGGGTGCGCAGCCCGAGTTCGGCGACGGGGTCGTCGGCGCAGCCGTCGGGGATGACGATGGCGTACTTCATGGGGGCGTTATAGAGGAGCAAGAGTCGAGTGGCTCCGGCGAGTCGGGAGACCTCACCCCCCGGCCCCCCTCTCCGAAGCAGAGAGGGGGGCCGGGGGGTGAGGTCTCTTCGCGGTCAATGCGCCCGCACCCTACAATGACCCCCCGCGCCCCCACCCCCGGAGAGCCACCCCATGCGCCGCCTAGTCGCCCTCACTGCCCTCCTCGCCGCCACGAGTCTCGCCGGCGCCCACGCCCCGCTCATCGTCCCCGAGTCGCCCAAGCCCACCGGCGAAGT
>CAXTPM010000377.1:2815-5577 GCA_964245865.1 uncultured Fimbriiglobus sp.
TTCATGGTGGTGTTCAGCGACTCACTCGAACCCGACCCCGCCATCAAGCCCGCGACTTGGAAGAAGCTCGAAGGGCTGAAACTCACAGCCAAGTCGGCCGACGGCAAAGCGACGCCGGTGGCGTGGGCCAAGGGCGAGCACAAGCTCACCGGCACCGCGCCGGCCGGCACCACCGAGGTGAGTGGGTCGGTGGTGTACGGCACCTTCGCCAAGGGCGACGCGCCGGTGACGCTCTTGCGCTACTACCCCAAGGCGGTCGTCGGGCCGCTGCCGAGCGCGCTGCCCCCGACCGCGGGCGAGGGGTTCGACCTCGCGGCGGTTTCGACGCCCGACGGCGTGCGCTTCCGGGTGACGAACGCCGGGAAACCCCTTGCGGGCGTGACGGTCGCGCTCGACCGCGAGGGGGCCGACCGGGGCGACGAGTTGGCCACCGACGACGCGGGGATGACCAAGCCCGTCGCCGGCCTCACCGCCGGCACCCGCTTCCACGCCGTGGCCCGGCACACTTTGATGACGAGCGGCGAGCACGCGGGGGCGAAGTACGAGAAGGTGACGCTAGTCGGCACGCTCGTCGGGGGCCGCTAGCGGCCGGCCCTCCTCGCGCCGCAGCCTCCGGTCCACGACGAACGGCCCCAGCGGCAGCACCGACGCGGCCAAGAGTGCCAGCACCAGCCAAGCCGGCCAGCGCCGCACGAGTGAGGCACGCAGCGCCGCCGCGACGTAGGCGCAGAACAAGACCCTGTGCAGCGCCCCGACCACCCGCACCGGCCCCGGCGTGTCGGCGAGGTACTTCAGCGGCATCGCTACGCCGAGGAGCAGCACGAACGACGCGCCCTCGATCAGCCCCACCACGCGCAGTTGCCGTACCGCGTCGCCCATTCGTGCTACCTCCCTGTCGATCGGTGCGCCGCCCGCGGGCCGGCCGAAGCGATGATAGCCGCCGCTGCCAAAGTGGAGTTCCCCGATGCGCCGCCTCGCCGGGTTTACGAAGGCCGTCCGCGCGGTTGCGTTCCTGCCCGATGCACGGCTGGTCGCGGCTGGCGAGGACAAGTGGGTGCGCGTGTTCGATTGCCACTCGGGCGAGTGCGGGGCGGCGGTGAAGGCGCGGCAGGTGGTGTACGCCGTCGCGGCGTCGCCGGACGGGAAGGCGGTGGCGTATGCAGGGCGGTACAGCGCCCTGAGCGCGGGGTCGAACGCGGTGCAGTTCGTAGACCTTGCCGCGAATCGGAGGGACGGTGAGTTCGTCTGGCTGACCTCGGGAGACTCCATCTCGATTGGCTCCTTGTCCTATTCTGCCGACGGCCACTATCTCGCTGCTGCGGGGTTCCATCAAAGCAAAGTCCGGTGGGGGCGGGGGGTGCGGTGGTGGCGGCTGGCCGACTTATGGGATGAGGGAAGTCTTCCCCAAAATACTGCGTCCATAGTTCAGTTTGGCCCAGAGCGGGGCGTATGGAACGTTTTGGCGGTCGGCCACGCATTTGCGTGCGGGACGGTCAGCCTGCTCCAATGGCCCGACCACTGGAGGCGTTCTGACGCGCTGCTGCGCGTGGCGAGGCCGGTCGGGATCGTGTTTTTGTCACCTGAGTCTTGGGTCGCGGCCGCGGGGAGTTCGCTGTACTTTTCGAGCGCGGCGAACGACGTTCAGCGAGTCAAGATCGGGTCTGGTATCCTTGCTGCCCTCGCCGCCAGCCCCGACGGCCGCGCCCTGCTAACTGCCGGGCGCTCCGGCGTGGTCGAGTGCTACGACGCCCACTCTCGAACGCTCCGAAGTCGGCACGACTTCGGCGTCGGGCCGGTGCACGGGCTGGCGTTCGCCCCCGACGGGCTGACGTTCGCGGTGGCCGGCGAGGGCGGCGTCGTGGTGTGCGACGCGGAGTAGACTCGGCGACCTGAGCGGGGGGCGTCAGCCCTCCGAGCCGGTCCAACACTTGGTGCCTGCCACAAGTGTTGGACCGGCTCGGAGGGCTGACGCCCCCCGCTCAGGTTGACCAAGTCCGAAACACCCGCCGGCCCCGAAGTCTCCCTCGGGGCCGGCAGGCGTCGCGTCTGGCGAGTCGTTGCTAGTTGCAGCCGCAGCTACTCACGGCGGTGGCACAGGGGTCGCTGCAGAGACGACCCTTGAACAGCCCGCTCAGCAAGCCCTTCAGCTTGCTCGAACCCGTCTTGCACGCACCGGCCAGGCCGCTGCTGCAGGGGTCGCACGCGCCGCTGGCCGGGGCGCAGGTGTTCAGGCCGTTGCCGCACGGGTCGCACGGAGTGTAGCCGCTGCTGCGGCCGACGGCCGGGCAGGGGTTCTTGCACACCGTCACCGGCACCATCTCGGTCACTTGCTTGGCCACCTTCACCATCGTGGTGCAGGGGACCGTCTTGCACACCTTGCGGGCGACCATCTTGGTCACTTGCTCCGGTACGCAGGTCGTCACGCACGTCGGCACCTGCTTGGTGGCCGTCTCGCAGACGATCTTCGTCACGGTGGTGGGCACGCACTTCGACACCGTTTCGCGGACGATGCGGGTCGTCGTGACGGGCACTTGCTTCACCACCACCTCGGGGACGCACTTCGTCACCGTGTAGGGGACTTGCTTGACCACGGTCTCCTTCACCATGCGGGTCGTGGTGACGGGGGTCGAGCGGCGAACCGGCACGCCCTCGACGAACACCCGGCCGGGGGCCGCACTGTCGTAGCTGCCGCAGCCGTCGCCCAGGTTGCTGCCGGCGTTCGAGCCGAGCAGGTTGCCGCAGCCGTCGGTGCCGGGCTGCAC
>CAXTPM010000378.1:0-5576 GCA_964245865.1 uncultured Fimbriiglobus sp.
GTGACGGCCTGCGCCAGCGCGAGCCGGCACTCGGGCAGGCCGACGCGCTCGACCGAGTCCCACGCCGCGTGGGCCAGCACCAGGGCTTGGGGGTCGGCGTTGCCGATGTCCTCGCTGGCCAGGATCGCCAGGCGCCGGGCGACGAAGCGCGGGTCTTCGCCGGCTTCGAGGAAGCGCGCGAGCCAGTACAGCCCGGCGTGCGGGTCGCCGCCGCGGATCGACTTAATTAGGGCACTCGCCAGGTCGTAGTGCGCATCACCCGCGCCGTCGTAGCCCTGCACCTTCGACTGGATCGACTCGCGCGCCAACTCTAAGTCGATGACGACTCCCGCGGCGCTCTTGGCGAGTTCGGGCGGGGCGGACTTCACCGCGATCTCGAGTGCCGTGATCGCCCGGCGCGCGTCGCCGTCGGCGGTGGTCGCCCAGAACGCCATCGCCTCCGCTCGGGGTCCGCGAGCGCCCGCCGCACGACTGTGGCGATGTCGGCTTCGGAAAGCGGCTCGAATCGGAAGATTTGGCTGCGCGACAAGAGCGGCGTGACGATGCTGAAGAACGGGTTCTGCGTCGTGGCGCCGATGAGGGTGACCACACCCTCCTCGACATCGGGCAAGAGCGTGTCCTGCTGGGCCTTGTTGAAGCGGTGGATTTCGTCGAGGAACAGGATTGTGCGGGTGCCGTGGTCTTCGAGTCGCTCGCGCGCCGCGGCGAGGACTTCCCGCACGTCCTTGGTGGTCGCGCTCACGGCGTTGAGCGGCTTGAAGTCGCTCTTGGTGGACAGCGCGATGACGTGGGCGAGGGCGGTCTTGCCGCAGCCGGGGGGGCCGGTGAAGATCAGGCTCCCGAGCCGATCCGCCTGCAGCATTCGCCGCAGCAACTTGCCGGGGGCGAGGAAGTGCGTCTGGCCAACGTACTCGTCTAAAGTGCGGGGGCGCATGCGCGCGGCGAGCGGCCGGGCGTCCCGGCGGTGGGCGGCGCGGGCCGAGTCGAAGAGGTCCATGCGGGGATTGTAGGGCGGCGGGGAAGCGGCCCCTGCCTCCGTGACCCGATCTCGATTGGACGCCGCCCGGCCCCGATTCAGGTGGTCGAGGCACGCCAACTCGAACGGCGTCAGGGGCGCCGGGTTTCGTCCCCAACGGTGGCGTGCCAGATTTCGGGCACGGCCCATCGGCGGAAGACGAACTACTTAGGTCACCGGCTGGGCGCGATGACCTTGGAAAAGCCTACATCCCCCGCTGGTCGGCCGCATCGCCTGGTTCGACGCTACGAGTACCAGCCGTCGAGGGGCTGGTCGTCTTCAACTGTCGGCAGGTGAATGGGATGAGCACGCCGATTCCGCCGCCGACCAGTGCCGTTCCGACCGCGACGGCGACCCAGACTCGAAGTGCCGGTCCCACTGCCGCAGCGCACTTGGCTCCCGATGTGAGTGACGGCTCCATGACGACCACCCCGTGTTGGTTCGTGACATAGCCGTGGAACTGCGGGTCGGCCGACATGGTCGCCACGAAGAGGATGAACGGGAACAGGGATAGCCCGGCGAGGAATCCGGCGGTGCCGCCCGCCCGAACGCCGCACGCCATGCCGGCGCGGCACTCGCGCGGCCACACGCTGACGACCGCGCCGGCCACCCCGGCCAGGGCGCCCACTAGAGGGGCAGCAAAGCAGAAGTCGTGCCCCAGGCTCCACCCCCCGACTATGCAGATGAAACCGAGAAATGGGCAGTACACTTCCCACCGGCTCAGATACTGGAGCCACGAACGCGGACTAGTGGGCCACCCGGTCTGACGAGAACTCATATCGTTCCCCAACGAGCATCACCGCTGCCGCGACACCACCCGGAACTGGCACTCTTGAGGGCCACTGAACAACCGCCCCGGAGTTCCAGCTCGCAACCCAAGACAACCTCGGGCGAGTCCGCCGAAGGCTCGCCACCTCCGCCCGCGACCCATACATACCACCGTGCGGTCGAAACAGCCCTGGCGGTCAGATATCCGTCACCTTACCACTCGGCCTCGTCCTGCAAGGCGGCGTTGTATGCGGCCGGGTCGTCCCACACCTCGACTTCAACACCCCGACCCGGCCGGTTGCCTCGCAGGCGACCCATCTCCGCCGCCTGCCGGCTGAGGATCCCAGCCGTGGCCGAGGGGGCCGACGGCGACCATCCGCACGGCACGTCGCCCGACTCGATCGCTCCGCTCCGTCCGCGACCGGCTTGAAGTGGGGCCAGCCGGCAAACCCGCGGGGGACGCGGACCTCATACCCGCGACGCCGGCACTGCTCGGCCAGGAGGGCAACTAGAACGGGGGCGGGGTCCGTCACGTAGCCGAGGTACTCGACGCTCACCGAGTGCCTCCCGCAGCCGAACTCGGTGCTAATCGGCGCCGGTGCGGAATAGCGTGGTCAGTGGCATCGGCGCCACCGCCGCAAGCCCTCCTCCGAACCCGCTAACGGACAGCGCCGGCGTGACCGGACTCCTGCCGGCATCACGGGCGGCACCGCTCACCCCGCCCCCGACCCCGCCGGCTCGCCCCAACGCTTCAGGAGCCGGTGCTCGACGCCCAACTGGTCGAGCACCCGCCCCACGACGAAGTCCACCATGTCGGCGATCGAAGTCGGGTTGGTGTAGAACGCCGGCATCGCGGGCAGTACCACCGCCCCGGCCTCAGCGACCGCGAGCAGGTTGCGCAGTTGCACCACCCCCAGGGGCGTCTCGCGCGGCACCAGCACGAGCTTCCGCCGCTCCTTCAGGTGGACATCGGCCGCGCGCTGGATCAGGTTGCCACTCAGCCCGTGCGCCACCGCCGCGACGGTGCCCATGCTGCACGGGCAGACCGCCATCCCGCCGGTGAGGAACGACCCCGACGCGATGCCCGCCGAGAAGTTGCGGTACGAGTGGTAGCGCACGAGGTCCAAGTCGAGGTCGGCGTGCGCGGGGCCGAGGAACTCGCCGAGCGAGAACTTCGCCGGGTCGAGCGCGACGGTACGATTCATCTCCTGCGCGAACACCTCCGCGCCCGCCGGGCTAATCGTCAAATGCACCGAGCGCTGGGCGCGCAGTAGCATCTCGACGAGGCGCACCGCGTAGGGCGAGCCGCTGGCGCCGCTGACCGCGACCACGATGTCCCGCAGTGCCATGGGTGAATCCGGTGCCGGGGCGGGTACACTACGCCGATGGGAGTCGAACCGCCGCGAGGGTGCCGCCGTGAACACCGTTCTACGACTCGCCGCCGCGCTGGCACTAGTGCAACCGCCCCCGGCGCCGCTTGACAACCCGCCCGCCCCCCTCGCGGCCACCGACTGGCCGCTCGACCGCGTGACGCTGGTGAACAAGGCCGAGTTCGCCGGGCTAATCCTTTCGGAGTCGAATGACGGGGTCAAGCTGCAAATCGTATCCCGTCGTCCGGGTCGTGCCACCATGACAATGGTCATGACCTTCGCACCGAAGGAGGTGGCGCGAGTGGCCCGGCTCCCCGCCCCCGAGCGCGAGGCGCTGATCGCCAAACTCGCGCTGCTGGATTCCGGCGGCGACGGCGAGCGGCGCGAGATGGCCGCGGTGCCGCTCGCCCCGGCCCCGTGGCCCGGCGGGGGGCCGGCGCTCGCGTACCGCTCGGAGCGCTTCGCCCTCACCTCGAACGCCTCGGAGGAAGTCACCCGCCGCGCGGCGGTGCGCCTGGAGCAGAGCTTCGCCGCCTACGAGCGCGTCCTGCCGCCGCGCCGGGGTGCGGCCGACCCCGTGCAGGTGCTGCTCGCCGGCACCGCGGCGGACTACCGCGCCGCGCTCGGGGCGCCCGAGGCCGATGTCCGCAACCCGGCGGTGTACGACCCGGCGCGCAACCGCATCGTCTGCGGCTCGGACCTGGGCGGGCTGAGCGCCAAACTCGCCGAGGTGCGGGCCGGGCACCAGAAGGAGCGCGGCAAACTCGATGCCGCCGAGGCCGAGTTGCGCCGGCTCTACCGCGGCGCGGAACTCGACCGCTTCGTGGCCCAAATTGGCGCCGAGCGAACCCGCCTCAAGCGGGCCGACCTCGACAACGACGCCGCGTTCGACCGCGCCAGCCGGCAACTGTTCACCCTGCTCGTGCACGAGGCATTTCACGCGTACGTGGCCACGGCGGTGTACCCGCCCAAGTCGGCGCCCGGCGAGCTGCCGCGCTGGCTGAACGAGGGACTCGCCCAAATCTTCGAAACCGCGCTCCTAGAGGCCGGGGAGTGGCGCGTCGGGCACCTCGACCGCGCGCGCCTGGAGCGCGTGCAGGCCAAGCCCAAGCCCGGCGAGGCGACCCGACTCCCGCTCGAAACACTCCTGCGCAGCGGGGGCCGGCTGTTCGTCGCAACGCACCTGAGCGACCAAGCCGCCTCGGATCGAGCCTACCTGGCGGCGTGGAGTCTGACGTTCTACCTCACCTTCGTGGAGCGGCGCGTCGGCACGCCGGAGTTCGACGCCTACCTTGCGGCGCTGGACTCGGGGGCCGACTCCGTGACGGCGTTCGAGGCGTGGGTGGGCAAGCCGCTCACGGAGTTCGAGGCAGGCTACGCGGAGTATTGGGCGCGCGTGCGGCCGGACGGGGGCGTGGCGAAGGGGCCGTGAGTTTTGTTCTCCCGAGCGGGGGGCGGACGCACCCTGCTGGGGAGAACAAGAATAACGCCGGCGGCCCCGGCAAGCTTGAGCTTGCCGAGGCCGCGTCTGTTTCGATTCCGCCGCGTCGCTACTAGTAGCGGTCGCCGCCGCGGCCACCGCCGCCGGAGCCACCCCGGCTGCCGCCCGAGCCGCCGCGGCCACCGCCGCCGCCGTAGCCGCCGCCCGAGCCGCCACCACCGTAACCACCGCCGCCCGAGCCGCCACCGCCGTAGCCGCCACCCGAGGAGCCACCGCCGCCGCCGTAGCCGCCACCACCGCCGCCCGAGCCGCCGGTGCGGGGTCGGGACTCGCGGGGCTGGGCCTCGTTGACGGTGAGGCGCCGGCCCATGTACTCGAAGTTGTTCAGTGCCTGGATGGCCTCGTCGCCGCCGCTAGACATTTCGATGAAGCCGAAGCCGCGGCTGCGGCCGGTCTCGCGGTCGGTCACCACTTGCGACTTGGTGACGGTGCCGTACTGCCCGAAGAGTTGTTCGAGTTCGGTCGTCGTGGTCGAGAACGCGAGGTTCCCGACGTAAATATTCTTGCTCACTTGTCATGCACCCTGGGTGGCCGGCAACGCAGTCACCGCAACCAATCGAAACCCAGACATCAACCTTGGCCCGCCAGGATCGGCCAACCTGCCGGCAGACTGTTCGGGCGCCGCGACCGGACCCCCGCTGGGGTTCGGGCCGCGCCAAAAAGTCGTCGCCAGAGGTGGAAACCGCTTCGGTGCAGACCGGCCGGCCGAGACCCGCTGGGCGGCCCTTACTTACGAGTGAAAGGACGCCGCGCGGGTGTTCTCGACCGGACTTTCGACTCCCGAGGTTTCCGCACCCGGCGCCCCGCCGGTCGGACAAGCCCCAAACGCAAGTTCGCTGTCGCTCGCGGGGCGGGTTTACGCTCCCCCCTCCACTATGGCGCACTATAAGAGCTTCCCGAATCAAATGCTAGTGCGACTTGC
>CAXTPM010000379.1:0-5550 GCA_964245865.1 uncultured Fimbriiglobus sp.
GGTAGCCAGACGTTGCGGTGCATCCCCAGCGCCAGGCCGTGGAAGAACAGGCCGTAGAGGCAGACGCAAAAGACGACGCCCTTGAGCAGCCGCCCCTGGTAAACTTGCCCCAATCCCGGCACCAGAAAGCTGAGTAGGCCGGCGAGCGGGTCGAGCCGGTGCGGGCCGGGGGCTAGGTCGGCCGGCGCCAGGGCGGGCGTGGGCGCGGTCGTCGCAGTCGTCATGGTCGCCCTACTTACACCGGGGGGTCGCCGCCTGATTCGGACTAGTGTAGCCGCGTTCGCCGGAACGGCCGGGGGATTTTGCCGCGCCGCCACACGACCAGCCCCGCGAGCGCCCCCGCCGCCCCGACGCCCGCCGGCCACGCCCACCGGGGCGTCCGCCGCGCCGGGTCGCTCCGAACCATTGCCCCCGTGCGGATGTCGAACGCGAACTTGCCGCCGTCCTGGGTCGTGATCGTGTACTCGCTCCCGCCGTCGTCCAGATTCGATTCGGCCAGCCACGACAGCGAGTCGCCTACGCGGCGCAACTTCTCGGGCCGGTACACCAAGTCCGCAATCGTGTAGTCGCACAAAAATCGACCTTCGGCGAAGAAGCTGAGTGCTTCGCCGCTTAGGTCGGGTTTCTCACCGGGGTTGGGCGCCAGCGGAAGTGGCCCGCGTCGGATGGCGTGAAGGCCGTCGGAGGACACTTCGACGCCCTGGGACCACCACTCGACCGTCCAAATGGGCCAGGGCCGTTCCGCATCGTCGTTGCGGTATAAACCCGTCCTGGCGTAGCGTCGGCGAATGTCCCAAATACTCTTGCGGCCGGCTTCGGGCGTGCGAGCGATTTCGTCTCGGGCTGGCTCCGATGAAACCATCACGAACACGAAGCGCCCGCCGGGACTCAGCTTGCGGTACGAGCGCGGCGGCTCGGCACCGGCGGTGGAGGCGAAGCCGGCGACGGCGAGGAGGGCGAGAAGCCGGCGGGGCAACGGGCGGACTCGCGCGGACCTTGGGGGCGACGGCGGCATTCTACACGGGTGCCCTGCCCCGCCTCACCAGACGCCCAGTTTCAGCCGCAAATCGCTCACCATCACCCCCGGCAGCCCCGCGCGCAGTTTCGTCAGCAGGCCGCGCTTCTGGAACTGCGCCAACTCCTGGAGCAGCATCCCGCAGCGCACCTCGACCTCGACCACGCCGCGGCGGATCGCCATCACTCGCGTCTTCTCGGCGTGCATCGCCCCGACGGCCTCGGCCCAGGCGTGTTCGAGCGCGACCCGCTCGGATTTTCGCCCCCAGCCCTTCGCGGTAAAGAGCCGCCCCAGAACTTCGGACAAGTTCTCCGGCGCGGTCGGCTTGCGGTCGAATCGGACTGCCATCGCGTCGGCCCCCTGGATGCCGAACCGTAACCGCCGATCGCGCCCCCGTCTGGGCGGAACTTTCGCGCCGACCGGAAAAGTTCGCCCCGACCGCCCGACTTCCCGGCGCGACCCGGACGACCGAACCCGGAAGGTCCGAGTTCATCCATTCCGCAATCCGAACTCCACAATCCGCAATTCTACCTGCCGTCGGATAACGGCATCACCAGGTATAGGTACGAGTCCGACACCCGAAACACCGCCGGCTTCACCTTGTCGGTCATTTCGAGGTTCGCGCTCGGCTCGTTATCGATCGCACGCAGCATGTCGGTCAGGATGCTCGGCTCGAACGCGATACTCAGTTCCGGCCCGGTGTAATCGGGCAGCGCCATCACGACTTCCCCAGACCCCGTTTCGGCACCCCGCGAGCGCAGCGTGAGTTTTTCGGGCTGGAAGTGGAAGTCCACCCGCCGCGTCTCGTCGTCGGCCATGATCGCCGCCTGGCGGATGGCCGTGAACAGTTCGCCGGTGGCCAGGGTGAGCTTGATCGGCGGCACCTTGGCGTTGGCCGGCGCGTCCTTGCCCCAGCCGCCGGGGATGATGTTGCGGTACGGCGGGAACAAGCCTTCCAAGAGTCGCGTGTGGATCGTCGCCTTTTCGGTCTGGAACAGTGCCTCGTTGGGCTTCAGCACCACGCGCACCAACTCGCCGTCGTCGGTCAGGTTGCGCTCCAGCAGTTGAATCGCCTTGGTGGGGATCAGGTGCGACGGCGGCTTCCCAGGAGGCGACCCCTCGGCGGGGGTGAACTTCGGCCGCACCACCGTCGCGGGGGCTTCGCAGAGCGCCAGGCGCCGGGTGTCGGTACCCACGAGGCGGCAGCGCCCGCCGAACGCCGAGCCGTCGAGGTCGCCCGGCTCGACCTCCCACAGCAGACCCGTCACCGCGAACCGGGTCGATTCGCGCTTGGCCACCGAGAACGCCGTGCGGCGGATCATCTGCCTCAAGGAGCCGGCGGTGATCTCGTGGTAGCCGAGCGACTCCTCGGCGCTCACCTCCGGCACGCCCGGAATCTCCGGGAACTCGGCGGGGTCGGCGCTGGGCAGCTCGAAGCGGCCGCTGGCCAGGCGCACCGTGGTCGTCTCGGGGCCGGCGGTCAGCGTCACTTCCTGGTCGTGGGCCTCGCGGAGGATACTCACGAGCCGGGTGACGGGGATGACGGCCGCGCCGCCGCGCGTGACCTTGACGCCCCGCAGGTCGTAGCGGATACCGACCTCGAGGTCGGTGGCCATCAGCGTCAAGGCGTCCGTCATGGTTCCGTCGTCAGCAGCCACGACCTTGACATGACTGAGGATCGGCTTGGTCGTGCGCGCCGCGGCCGCGGCCCCGACGATCTGGCACGCCTCCAGTAGCGCGTCCCGCTGGCAACTCACCTGCATCGAGGAACCCTCCGTGTCCGGTCGCCGGCCCCGACTCCGGGGGCGGCGGTGTGGTGTACCCTATTCTCTTCCGTTTATCACTCTAGCAACAGCAGTAAGGTGCGGGCAGCCCCCGTCAGTAAAACCGCGTGGAACGCGCCAACCCCGCAGATTCGCAGCGCGACAAGCGGGGCAAGGGCTGGGGACAAGCCGTCGGCATCCGGTCTGGCTGCGGGCGCGCCGGGGCGCGCGTCTCGGGCCGCTCCCGGCCTAGAACCGGTCGGGCCGACTGCGCGCCAGTTGCCACCGACCGGGGCGCGAGTAGTTGACGGCTTCTCCCCAGGGTGCGCGTCACGCCGATTCGGCCCCCAGGCGCTCGACGAGCCGGCGCAGTGCGGCGTCTCCGGCCAGTCGGGCCTCGACGGCGCGAACGCCGTGAAGGATCGTCGTATGATCCCGCCCGCCGA
Organism: uncultured Fimbriiglobus sp.; assembly: GCA_964245865.1. GTDB lineage: Bacteria > Planctomycetota > Planctomycetia > Gemmatales > Gemmataceae > Fimbriiglobus. The sequence continues at coordinate 3,225 of CAXTPM010000379.1, forward strand.
ACGCTTGACCGAGTTGTGGGTACGACATGCCGGTAATCCGTCGTGCCAAGTAGTAGCTCACCTGCCGGGCCAGCGCCTCGGTGGGGGTCCGCCCTGCCCCGAGCACGTCCGCCGCGTCGAGCCGGTACGCCAGCGCCACGCGCTTGACGATCGGCGCCACGAGTGCCGCCGGGGGCACCGGCTCCTCGGCCAAGAGGCGCTCGACGGCGGCGGCGTCCAGGGCTTCGGCCGCGCCGCGCGCCAGACTCGCCAGGCGGTTCAGACTCCCCAACAGCGGCCGCAGCCCGCCCCCGGTGGGGCGCGCGGCGAGCCAGTCGAGGGCGCACGCGGTGAGGTCGAGTCGTCGCCGCGCGGCAATCGCTTCGGCGAAGGCGCGCCGCCCGGCGGGGCCGACGGGTTCCAGCGGCACCACCAGACCCGCGCTCAGCCGCGAGGTCAGCCGGCCGGGCAGGTGAGTGAGCAGCGCCGGCCCCACGCCGGCCGTCGCGGCCGTGGCCAGGCGGCGGTTCGCCCGGTCGTCCAGCAGGGCGCAGAGCGCGTCAACCCCGCGCTCGGGGGTCTGCTGGAGATCTTCGAGTACCAGCAAATCCGGCCGGGACGGGGAAAGATCGCGCTCGGCGGCGTCCGGCTCAAGCTCCCGCACCGGCACCAGTTGCGCCGACCGGCCCGGCAGTTCGATCCAGCGGGCGACTAGCCACTCGGCGAGGTGCGTCTTGCCCACCCCAGTCGGGCCGTGCAGGTACAAGGGCGACAGTGCCGCGCGGCGGTTAGGCAGCATCGCGGCGCGCAACAGCCGGGCCGCAGCAAGGCGGGCCGCGCCGGCCTCGGGCAGTTCGACATCGCAGGCAGCGGACGGGGCGGGGGCCATGCCGCGCGCCATAGCAGACGGGGCAGGGGGCGGGCAAGGGGAAGTGCGGAGTGGAAAGGGCGAAAGCTCGCCGTCCGCGACGGCGCGGAATCTTTCCAAGCTCAAGACTCCGCGCCGTCGCGGACGGCGGGCCTTCGCCCTCAGTGCGTGTGCCTCAACTCCCGCACCGCGGCCACCACCCGAGCCGCCGCCTCGGTCACGTCCGCCTCGGTCAAACTGGCCCCGAAGCTAAAGCGCACCGCCGAGCGCACGCGCCCCGCCGGCAGACCCATCGCCGTGAGGACCGGGCTGGGCAGCAGGCTCCCGCTGGCGCACGCGCTCCCCGCGCTGCAGGCGATCCCCGCCAGGTCGAGGCGCATGAGAACCAGGTCGGCGCGTAGCCCCAGGAACGAGACGTTCAGGCAACTCGGCAGTCCGTCCGGGTCGCCGGGGCGCGGGCCGTTGACCGCCACCGGGCCGGCGTGGGCTTCGAGTTCCGCCAGGAAGGTGCGCCGGAAGCGCGTCAGCCGCTCGGCCCGCTCGGTCATCGACTGGCACGCGGCTTCGAGCGCGGCGGCAAGTCCGGCGGCGAGCGCGACGGATTCGGTGCCGGGCCGCAGGGCTTGCTGCTGGTGTCCGCCGAAAAGCTGCGGGCGTAGGCTGACGCCGGGGGCCACGAGCAGCGCGCCGACGCCGACGGGGCCACCGAACTTGTGGGCGGACAAGGCCAGGGTCGAAGCCCCAAGTTCGCGGAAGTTGACGGGGATTTTACCCACCGCCTGCGCGGCGTCGCAGTGCAGGGGGGCGCCGCTCGACTTAGCCAGCGTGGCGAGTTGGGCGACGGGCTGAACCGCCCCAGTCTCATGGTTGGCCAGCATCAGCGCGACGAGGCGCAAGTCAGTCGTGGGGCAGGGGACTGGCAGTGCGATTTGGCCGCGCTCGCCGACGGGGAGCCACTCGACTCCCGCCCCCCGCTTGGCCAACTCAGCAATCGGCCCGAGCACGCACGGGTGTTCGATCGGACTCGCCAGAGTCCGCCCCGGACCTGGGGGAACTTGCCCGAACAGGGCCAGATTGTTGGCCTCGGTGGCCCCGCCGGTGAACAGCACGCGCTCGGGGTCGGCCCCCAGGTGACGGGCGACGGTCTCGCGCGCGCCGTCGAGGATTCGCCGCGCCGCACGGCCCAAGTGGTGGCCGCTGCCGGGGTTGCCGCCGCCGCCGTCCCAGGCGCGTAGCATCGCCCCGCGCGCCTCAGGGCAAAGCGGCGTGGTGGCGTGGGCGTCGAGGTCGATGGGGCGCGGCGGCATGGCCCAATTGTAGCGGCCGCGCGGCCGAGTCGAGTTGCCAACGGCCACGGGGGTGATAGCATGAACCCCACTCGGAATGCCGGAGCGGTGCTCGAGTGGTTGAAGAGGCGGCACTGGAAATGCCGTATACGGTATCCCCGTATCGAGGGTTCAAATCCCTCCCGCTCCGCTT